>NZ_BTPT01000069.1:0-167460 GCF_054408565.1 Vallitalea sediminicola | reverse complement strand
ATTATTATACTAGGAGGTGAATACATGTTTGAACCTAAAATCACTGAAACTGTACAAGAAATTGTTAAAACTTACATTAACGAAGGTGATACTGTTATTGATGCTACAATAGGAAATGGTTATGATACTGATTTTCTGGCACAACAAGTTGGCGATAATGGTAAAGTCTATGGCTTCGATATTCAAGATATCGCAATTAAATTAACAAAAGAAAAATTAGATGAAAGAAAATTATTAAATAGGGTAACACTAATAAAGGATTCTCATGAATATGTTAAAAACTATGTTGGGGGTTCAGTTAAAGTTGCTATGTTCAATTTAGGCTATCTTCCAAAAGGAAATAAAGAAATAATTACAAAACCTGAATCTACCATTAAATCCATTGAAGCTATACTGGATTTATTACAAAAGAATGGTTTGATTTCAATTATTTCATATTATGGACATGAAGGTGGCATGTTAGAAAAAAATATATTAAATAAATATTTAGGAGAGTTAAATAATAAGGCATATGATGTAATATCCATTGCTTATGAAAATCGAAAGATGAATGCTCCCATTATTTATTTAGTAAAGAAAAAATAGTTGCTTATTTCTTAATTATACTTGATATTTGCAACGAATTAATGTAAAATGATACTTGGTGAAGATTGCATTGTTTTACATAAACATAAAAATGGAGGGTTAATGCATGAGTATTCAAAACATGATCAATGAACTCACTAACCGTCGAAATGTTATTGAAACAGGTAGAGAAGAAGCAATTAGTAAGATACATGCTGATTCTAAATTGACGGCTAGAGAAAGAATTGAAGAACTACTTGACACTAATAGCTTTGTTGAAGTTGGTGCGTTCGTAAAGCACCGTACAACTGATTTTAATTTAAGTGTTAAGGATACTCCAGCTGATGGCGTTGTAACTGGTTATGGTACTATTGAAGGAAGATTAGTATACGTATACAGCCAAGACGTAACAGTCCTTGGTGGTGCATTAGGTGAAATGCATGCTGAGAAAATATGTGCTGTTTATGATATGGCTATGAAAATGGGTGCCCCAATCATCGCATTACTTGATTCTACAGGAGTAAGACTTCAAGAATCTACAGATGCACTTAATGGTTTCGGACAAATTTTCTTGAAACAGACGCTGGCATCAGGAGTTGTACCACAAATTACAGCTGTTCTTGGTACATGTGGAGGAGGAGCTACAATTATTCCTTCTTTATCAGATTTTACATTCATGACTAAGAAAGCTACTAGTTTATTTGTTAATAGTCCTAATTCTTTAGATAGTAAATCAGAGACATTAGAAACTATAGCAAGTGCTGATTTCCATTCTAAAGAAACTGGCATTGTTGATTTTGTATGTGAAGATGAGAGAAATTTATTAACTGATTTAAGAAATTTTGTCAGTTTATTACCTTCAAACAATTTCGATGAAGCACCAATATTTGATACTAATGATGATCTCAATAGAGTATCAAACGAATTAAATGAAATGGTTCCAGAAGATGTAGCTGCAGGAATTGATATGAAAGTAGTTATTTCTCATATTGCTGATAATAATATGTACATTGAGACTAAAGCTAACTATGCTAAGTCAATGATAACAGGCTTTATTAGATTAAATGGACAAACTGTAGGTGTATTAGCAAATCAAAGTGCAGATAATGATGGGTTATTAACTTCTTCAGCGTGTGAAAAAGGCACCAAATTTATTGCTTTTTGTGATTCTTTTAACATACCTGTTGTAACTTTAACTGATGTTGCTGGATACAATGCTACAGTAGCAGAAGAAAAAGCAGGTATCTCAAAACTAGTATCAAAATTACTTTGCGCTTTCGCAAGTGCAACAGTTCCAAAAATAAACGTTGTTGTAGGTAGAGGTTTTGGAACTGCATATGTTGCTATGAATAGCAAACATATAGGAGCGGATTTTGTATATGCATGGCCTAATAGTAAAATATCTATGATGAATTCTGATTCTGCTGTTAGAATTATGTATGCAGATGAATTAAGTAATTCAAGTATCTCTACAGAGGATATCAATAATAGAACTGCAGAATATGAAGAACTTCAAGCTAGTCCTTATGCTGCAGCAAGTAGAGGATATGTTGATGATATTATTGAACCAGCTGCTACTAGAAAGCGTGTTATAGTTGCATTAGAAATGCTATATAGCAAAAGAGAATCAAGACCTGAAAAAAAACATGTAACTGTTTAAATGAGGTGAATTTAATATGAGTAACTTATCTGAAGGTGTAATTGCGCTTATAAGTGGAATGGGTATAGTATTTGCAGTACTTATACTGATTGCCATAATTATATGGGCTTTTAAGTTTATTAAACAACCTGATAAAAAAGAAGTTGTAGTTCCAGAACCTCTTCCTGTACAAGCACCTGTGGAAGAAGAAACAGACGACTTAGAATTAGTTGCTGTTATCACTGCTGCTATTGCAGCATCTCTTAATACTACAACTGATAAATTGCAAGTAAAATCTTTTAGAAAAATAGGTTCAAATAGATCAAGATGGTAGTTTAGAGAGATAATAATTTTAAATAAAAACTTTTGTTAAAAATTGTTAGCAAATATTTGATAGGAGGATTTATCATGAGAAATTTTCAAGTTACTGTTAATGGTAATACATACGAAGTTGCTGTAGAGGAATTAGGAAACGGACAAGTTGCAACTCCTGTAGTATCAGCACCAACAGCAGTACCTAATAGAGCAGCAGCACCTGCAAAGAAACCAGCAGCTGCAGCGTCAGCTCCAGCAGGAGCTACTAAAGTAACTGCTCCAATGCAAGGAAAGATTGTAGATGTTAAAGTATCTGGTGGACAAAAAGTTCAAGCAGGAGATGTACTTGCTATACTTGAAGCTATGAAGATGGAAAATGAAGTAGTAGCTCCAGCAGCTGGTACAGTTGCTTCAGTAAATGTTTCAGCAGGACAAAGCGTTGAGACAGGAGATTTAATCGTATCTCTAAACTAAGAATTTAACATAGTAGGGAGGTAACTCGATAATGGAATTTTGGAGTAGGCTTGGAGACGCTTTGTACGGATTTGTTCAAGATACAGGTATTTACTGGATTATTGATAAATTTACAGCTGAAGAACAAGCTTGGCGAAATATAGTTATGATAGTTGTAGCATTAACTTTAATGTATCTAGCTATTAAAAAAGAATATGAACCATTATTATTATTACCAATTTCATTTGGTATGTTGTTAGTTAACTTGCCTTTAAGTGGAGTTATGAATGAACCTGTAGGAGATCAAATAGGTGGATTACTACATTATTTATATCAAGGAGACGAACTTGGTATATTCCCACCATTAATCTTTATGGGTGTAGGAGTTATGACTGACTTTGGACCATTATTAGCAAATCCTAAAAGTTTCTTATTAGGTGCATCTGCTCAATTTGGTATATTTTTTGCGTTCTTTGGTGCATTAATATTAGGATTTACACCTGAACAAGCGGCTTCTATAGGTATTATTGGTGGAGCTGATGGTCCTACAGCTATATTCACTACAATTCAGTTAGCTAAGGAGCTACTAGGTCCTATCGCGGTTGCTGCTTATTCGTATATGTCATTAGTACCTATAATTCAACCACCAATTATGATGGCTTTAACAACTAAAGAAGAACGTATGATCAAAATGGAACAATTAAGACCAGTATCACAATTAGAAAAGATTTTATTCCCAATTGTGGTAACCATAGTAGTTATACTTATTTTACCATCAACAGCGCCACTTATCGGTATGCTTATGTTTGGTAACCTTATAAAAGTTTCTGGTGTTACAGAAAAACTTGCTGATACAGCTTCTAATGCGCTTATGTATATTGTAACAATATTCTTAGGTATCACTGTTGGAGCTACAGCAAGTGCTGGAAAGTTTTTAACAATAGATACTCTTAAAATATTAACATTAGGATTAGTTGCATTTGCAATTGGTACTGCTACAGGAGTAATTTTTGGTAAGATTATGTGTAAACTATCTGGCGGTAAATTTAACCCATTAATTGGAGCTGCTGGTGTATCAGCTGTTCCGATGGCGGCTAGAGTTGTTCAAAAAGTAGGACAAAAAGAAAACCCAACAAACTTCTTATTAATGCATGCTATGGGACCTAACGTAGCAGGTGTTATAGGTTCAGCAGTTGCTGCTGGGGTATTCTTAACATTATATAAATAATTAAGTGATATGAATATATAAGTATAATATAGGCTTATACTCACTTATAATAGAAAGTCAATGATTATAGGAGGTTTAAGATATGGCTGTGAATAAAAAACCTGTAAAAATTACAGATACCATACTTAGAGACGCTCACCAATCACTAATAGCCACTAGAATGAGAACTGAAGATATGCTTCCTATTGTAGAGAAATTAGACAAAGTAGGATATCATTCAGTTGAATGTTGGGGTGGAGCAACATTTGATGCTTGCTTGCGTTTCCTTAAGGAAGATCCATGGGAAAGACTTAGAAAGTTAAGAAATGGATTTAAAAATACTAAATTGCAGATGTTACTAAGAGGACAAAATATCTTAGGATATAGACATTATGCTGATGATGTAGTAGAATATTTCGTTCAAAAGACTATTGCTAACGGTATAGATATTTTACGTATTTTTGATGCTTTAAATGATCCTAGAAATTTAAAAACTGCAATAGATGCAACTAAAAAAGAGGGCGGTCATGCACAGATTGCTATTTCTTATACTCTAAGTGAAGTGCATACATTAGAGTATTATGCAAAACTTGCAAAACAATTAGAAGAAATGGGTGCTGACTCTATCTGTATTAAAGATATGGCAGGACTATTAGTACCATATTCAGCAACAGAATTAGTTAAGACATTGAAAGAAACTGTAAAAGTTCCAATTCAGTTACATGCTCACTATACTAGTGGTGTTGCAGCAATGACTTATTTAAAAGCTGTTGAGGCGGGAGCAGATATCATTGATACTGCAATGTCACCATTCTCAATGGGAACAGCTCAACCTGCTACAGAAGTTATGGTAGAAACATTCAAGGGAACACCTTATGATACAGGTTTTGATCAAGATCTATTATCAGATATAGCTGATTATTTCAGACCACAAAGAGAAAAAGCTTTAGAAACTGGATTAATGAATCCAAAAGTATTAGGTGTTAACATTAAGACATTACTTTACCAAGTACCTGGTGGTATGTTATCTAACTTAGTATCTCAACTTCAAAAACAAAACGCAGAAGATAAATTCTATGATGTTCTTGAAGAAATACCAAGAGTTAGAGCGGATTATGGTTATCCACCACTTGTTACACCATCAAGTCAGATTGTTGGAACACAAGCTGTACTTAATGTTCTTTCTGGTCAAAGATATAAGATGATAACAAAAGAATCAAAAGCTTTAGTTAAAGGCGAGTACGGAAGAACTCCTGTTCCAATTAGTGATGAGATCAAGAAAATTATTATTGGAAATGAAAAACAGATTACTTGTCGTCCAGCTGATTTAATTAAGCCAGAGCTTAAGAAAATTGAATCTGAGATGAAGAAATATAAGCAACAAGATGAAGATGTTTTATCTTATGCATTATTCTCACAAGTAGCTGAAGATTTCTTCAAATACAGAGAAGCACAGCAAACTAAAGTAGATCCTAATATGGCAGATAAAGATAATAAGGTATACCCTGTATAAATCTAAGATAATAAAACTGGTACCTTTTTGGTACTGGTTTTATTTTTTTGAACTCTAAGCATTATTACTTTTGTATATGCATATTTTATTGATTAAAACGTATTGTAAAATTATTTTGATTAATATATAATGATATTAATCAACAAAAGAAAAGATGGTCTAATATTCTATACAAGATATAGTAATTAGAGAAGATTAATAATTGTTAGAGAGGTATTAATATGCATAGACAAAATGATTTGATGAAAAGGATTAATAATTCCTATCCAAAACTTAGTAAAGGGCAAAAATTATTAGCAAATTATATATTAGAACATTATGAAAAAGCGGTTTTTCTTACTGCTGCAAAACTAGGTAAAATAGTAGGTGTCAGTGAATCAACTGTAGTGAGATTTGCTAATGAACTTGGCTATGATGGTTATCCAAAACTTCAAAGAGCCCTTGAAGAATTAGTTAAAACCAAATTAACTTCGTTCCAAAGAGTTGAGGTTACATCAGATAGAATTGATAAAAATCATGTATTAAAATCAGTTTTACAATCAGATGCAGAAAAGATTAAGCATACATTAGAAGAAATAGATGAGGATATATTTAATGAAGCAACAGGGATGATACTTGATGCTAGAAAAATATATATATTGGGTGTAAGAAGTTGTGCTTCATTAGCTGGTTTTCTAGGCTTCTACTTTAATTTAATATTTGATAATACTAAATTAATTCACACAAACAGTGTAAGTGAAATGTTTGAACAAATATACAGAATAGGTCCAGAAGATGTAGTTATAGGAATAAGTTTTCCAAGATATTCAAAACGCACAAAAAAAGCTATGGAATTTGCTAAAAATAGAGATGCTAAAGTAATCGCAATAACAGACAGTTACTTATCACCTTTAATACAATTTGCTGATTGTAGTCTTATAGCTAGAAGTGATATGGCTTCATTTGTTGATTCACTAGTTGCGCCACTTAGTTTGATTAATGCATTAATAGTGGCATTATGTATTAAGAAAAAAGATGAAGTATTAGATACCCTAGAAAACTTAGAAAAAGTATGGAATGAATATCAAGTATATGATAACGATGAAGATTATAGCATGAATTATAATATCCAACCAAAAAGCAACACTGACAAATCAGAATAACTAGTATGCGAAAGGACTTGAATGAGCATTGAAAAAAGTTTTAGTAGTAGGAGGTGGACCATCAGGCATGATGGCAGCAATAATTGCTGCGAGAAATGGTTGTGAAGTCCACCTCTTTGAGAGAAATGAGAAATGTGGTAAAAAATTATATATAACAGGTAAAGGTAGATGTAATATAACGAATGCTACTGATGTAGAAGAATTACTTGAGAATGTTACTACTAATAGAAAGTTTTTATATAGTGCATTTTACTCTTTTGGCAGTTATATGTTAATTGAATTTTTTAATGATATAGGGTTAAAAACTAAAATTGAAAGAGGGAATAGGGTATTTCCTGTTTCTGATAAATCATCTGATGTTATATCTGCACTTACAAGAGAAATGGATAGATTGGGTATATCTATACACTATAATTCTAGAGTGAAAGATATTAAAGTTGAAAATGATATATTAAAAGGTATAAAATTACAAAATGGTTCGTATATAGAAGGCGATAGTATAATAATAGCTACTGGTGGACTGTCATATTCTTCTACAGGATCAACAGGTGATGGGTTTAAGTTTGCAGGCAAGGTTAATCACACAGTTAGTGATACACATCCTTCACTGGTACCTCTAGTAACAAAAGAAAATTGGATTAAAGAATTGCAAGGACTATCTCTTAGAAATGTAAAAATCAATATAAAAACAGGAGATAAAATTATTTATGAGAATTTTGGAGAAATGCTATTTACTCATTTTGGAGTAACTGGACCATTGATTTTATCAGCTAGTAGATCCGTTATTCCATATAAAGGCAAAGATATGAGTTTAACAATGGATTTAAAACCTTCTCTTGATATTAAAAAACTTGATAATCGAGTATTGAAGGATTTTAATAAATATATGCGTAAACAGTTTAAAAATGCATTAGATGATTTATTACCAAAGAAATTAATACCTATAATTATTAAATTATCTGGTATTGATGAAGAAAAAAAGGTAGATCAAATTTCTAAAGAAGAAAGATTGAAATTAGTAAATTTGATTAAAAATTTAACGTGTCATATTATAGGAACAAGAGATTATAATGAAGCAATAATTACTTGTGGAGGAATTAGTGTGAAAGAGATTAATCCCAATACCATGGAATCTAAAAAAGTTAATGGGTTATATTTTATAGGAGAAGTACTTGATCTTGATGCATTAACTGGAGGATTTAATTTACAAATAGCATTTTCTACAGGTTATCTTGCAGGGTTGGCTATAAGTGAATCATAGCTTTAATTATTTTAAAGTATAGGAGTGAAAAAATGGTTTCCATAAGAGGAGCAATTACTATTGATACCAATACTAGAGAAAATATTATAAATGATACAAAAACATTACTAAAAGATATATTAATTAGTAATAATATTAGTATTAACCAAATAATATCTATCATTTTTTCAGCAACGAAAGATCTAACTGCCGCATATCCTGCTGTTGGTGCAAGAGAGCTTGGCATTGTAGATGCATCGTTAATGTGTGTTAGTGAAATGTATGTTGAGAATAGTTTAGAGATGTGTATAAGGGTTATGGTAAATGCTAATATTGATAAATCACAAAATGAAGTTAAACATATCTACCTGAAAAAAGCAAAAAGATTAAGACCTGATTTACTAGATAGGTAGAATTAAATAAATTACCATATAAAACTAATTTACTGAGTTAACGTTAAAAAGGTTGAATACTAGGTAAAACTGTAATAGAAGATAAAATAAGAAATAAATAATTATAATTTTATCTCTTATTAATAAAACTTTGTATTGACAGTTTGATGAATACAGTTTATAGTTTATTATTGGTGACAATATTATTATGGAGGGTAATGTTGTGGATATAATTAACATAGCGATTGATGGACCAGCTGGTGCGGGAAAAAGCACCATAGCCAAAAAGATTGCTAAGAAACTAGATATTATATATGTAGATACTGGTGCGATGTATAGAGCTTTTGGTCTTTACTGTATTAGGAATAATATATTAAGTGATCAAAATGATACTATTAATAATATATTAGATGATATTGACATTAGTATTAGCTATATAGATGGTGAGCAGCAAGTAATACTTAATGATGAAAATGTCAATGAATTTATTAGAGATGAAGAGGTAGGTAAAATGGCATCTGAAATCTCGGTAAATAAAAATGTGCGTTTAAAACTAGTTGAGTTGCAAAGAAACCTTGCAAGTAAAAAGAGTGTTGTTATGGATGGTAGAGATATAGGTACTTATGTATTACCTAATGCGACAACTAAGATTTATCTTACAGCAAGTGTTGAAATAAGAGCTGAAAGACGCCATAAAGAACTAATAGAAAAAGGTATATCTAGGGACTTAGAATCAATAAAAGATGAGATTAATAAAAGAGACTATAGAGATATGAATAGAGAATTTGCGCCACTTAAAAAAGCAGATGATGCTAAAGAAGTGGATACATCCAATCTATCTATTGATGAAGTAGTTAATGAAATCCTTAAAATGATAAATAATAATTATTAATTATTATTTGAAAGGAAGATACTAATGGAAGTAATAGTAGCAAAATCTGCTGGATTTTGTTTTGGAGTAGATAGAGCAGTAAAAAGTGTATATGATAATATTGATAATAAACCGTTATATACATATGGACCAATTATTCATAATTTACAAGTAGTTGAAGAATTGGAAGATAAAGGTGTCAAAGTTATAAATAAAATGGAAGAACTTCTGAAATTACCAAAGGGCAAAGTTATTATAAGATCCCACGGTGTTGAAGAACAAATATATAATTATATTAAAGACAATGGATTTTCAATTATTGATGCTACATGCCCTTATGTTAAGAAAATTCATCGTATTGTAAATGATTATAGTAAAAAGGGTGATACTATAATTATAGTTGGTGACCCTGACCATCCAGAAGTTATTGGGATAAAAGGTTGGAGTGCATCAAAAGCATTTATTATAGAAAGTATAGAGGATGCAAAAAAACTTCAATTACCTACAGATGAAAATATCTGTATTGTTGCTCAAACAACACTCAATTATCTTAAATTCCAAGAAATAATTGAAATATTTTTAGATAAAGGGTATCATGTAGATATAAAAGATACAATATGTACAGCAACAAGAGATAGACAAGAAGAAGCCATAAAACTATCCGGTAGTGTAGATAAAATGCTGGTGATAGGTGGTAAGCATAGTTCTAATACTAAAAAGTTATACCAATTATGCAAGAATCAATGTGATAATACATATCATATTGAAACTATAGAAGATTTGGAGTTGCTTGTTTTTAGTAGAAATGAGATAATAGGAATTACAGCTGGAGCTTCAACTCCAAAGAACATTATTCAGGAGGTTATTACACATGTCAGAAGTACAGAATGAAATTAGTTTTGAGGAAATGTTAGAACAATCCCTAAAATCAATTCACAGGGGAGAAATAGTTGAAGGGACAGTTATAGATGTTAATGATAATGAAGTTTTTGTTAATATTGGGTACAAGTCTGATGGTATTATACCTAAAAGCGAATACTCAAACTATCCTGAAATTGAACTGAGAGAAACTGTGAAATCAGGGGACAAAATCAAGGTTAAAGTTTTACGTGTAAACGATGGTGAAGGACAAGTACTACTTACTTATAAAAGAATACTTGCAGAGCAAGGGCTTAGTAAGATAGAAGAATACTACAAGAATAAAGATCATCTGACTGCAAAAGTTTCACTTGTTCTTGCAGGTGGATTAGTAGCTATTGTTGATGAAGTTAGAATATTTATTCCAGCTTCTTTAGTATCAGATGAATATGTAGACAATTTAAGAGACTTCATAGGACAAGAAATTACATTTGTCATTAGTGAATTTAATCTTAAAAAAGGTAGAATAATTGGTAATAGAAAACAATTATTATTAGCAGATAGACAAAATAGAATAAAAGAAGCAATGGATAAAATCGAAGTTGGTATGGTTGCTACAGGAAATATTAAAAATGTAACAGATTATGGAGCATTTGTTAATATTGATGGTATTGATGGTTTAATTCATATCTCACAAATGTCTTGGGGAAGAGTTAAAAAACCTAGTGATGTTGTTAAAGTAGGAGATAAAGTAAGAGTTAGAATCATCGGTATTGATACTGATAAGAATAAAGTATCTTTATCTATGAAATTTGATGAAGAAAATCCTTGGAATGATGCTGCTACTAAATACGCTATTGATAATGTAGTTGAAGGTGTTGTAGCAAGAATGACAGACTTCGGTGCTTTTATTGAATTAGAACCAGGAGTTGATGCATTATTGCATGTATCTCAAATAGCTAAAAAACACGTTGAAAAACCATCTGATGAACTAAAAATTGGTCAAAAGATTACTGCCAAAGTATTAGATTTCAATCAAGAATCTAAGAAAATTAGTTTGAGTATTAAAGCTCTTCAAGATGATAAAACTAAAGAAGCTGATACTAAAGATGTAAAAGAAGAAGTTAATACTGAGGAATCAGTTGATGCATCAGAAGAATAATATATGAGATAAAAAAAGCTGCAAAAAGTATTCTAGAGTATTTTTTGTAGTTTTCTTTATCATTCTTGTTTTTACAAAAAATCAAAATATAACCTAATATAATTAAAAATGAATAATACATAAGAAATAAGATTTGTATCTAGGAAAACTATATTTGACAGAATAAAGGAGAAGGATAAAATAGTGATTGAAAATTATGAAGATTTTAAAGATGCCGTTTTTAGACTCTCTAAAATTGATTTAAACGCTTATAAAGAAAGACAAATGAAAAGGCGTATAGATTCATTAATAAGGAAGAACAATGCAAATAGCTATCAAGAATTTGTTGATATATTAAAGAAAGATAAAAAGATATATGAAGAATTTATTAACTATTTGACTATTAATGTATCAGAATTCTATAGGAATCCTACTCAATGGCAAGTTCTAGAAAAAGATATTATACCTTATTTAATAGATAAATTTTCCGGTAACCTAAAAATATGGAGCGCAGCATGTTCTACAGGCGATGAACCATATTCTTTAGCAATGGTATTAAGTAAATTTATTCCTCTAAACAAAATAAAAATTGTAGCTACAGATATAGATAAACAAGTATTAGAGAAAGCGAGAATGGGATTATATAAAGACAAGAGTTTAATTGGCTTACCACAAGAATTTAAAACAAAATTCTTTAGACAAGTGGGTAATTCCTATCAAGTAACTGATGATATAAAAAAATGCATAGAATTTAAGCAATTGAATTTATTAAAAGATAATTACCCAAGTAATTGTGACTTAATAGTATGCCGTAATGTTCTAATTTATTTTACTGATGAAGCAAAAGATAGCATATATAAAGATTTCAATAAAGCAATGAAGAAAGATGCAATATTGTTTGTTGGTAGTACAGAACAGATTATCCAATCAGTTGAGTATAAATTTACATCTCTCAAATCATTTTTTTATAAAAAACTTGATGAATTATAATTTCTTAAGTATACTAGTATATAAATTTTCTATAAATACAGTATTGTTTTGAATGTCATCTTGTAATTGTACATATCTGCTTTTGTTTTTTTTAGATAAATAAAATATTTTTTCATTTTTTAATATATAGGTATCAAGTAGAGGTATGAATATACCTCTTTTTTTTATGTAACATGTTTCGCTTGTGGCCTTTATCTTATTAGATTTGTCAATGTATTTTGCAACGTTTTTATGAACAGCTTGATCCTCGGAACATATATAATAATAGTTCTTATAATTATCAAAGAAAAATTTTAATTCATCCTCAATAAGGGGGATTTTTATTACTATATTTTTATTAGTTATACTTATATAATGATTATTATATGTAAAACTATAAATAAAAGGAATTTCTATATCTACAGAAAGATATATGGTAATAAGTAGTTCATCAATATTAATATTAATATCCTCAACGGTATATGATAAATTGTTGGTTCTTAAATTATTATATATATCTACGTAGTCTAGTATTTCAATTACTTTAATAAGTCCTAATAAGTCCTCTTCGTTGTGTAGTAATAAATTAGTTTTCTCTGTATCGTTTTTTGATTGTGTGTAGTGTATGTATTGTTGAATTAATTCTCCACCTGTAAAAGTATCTTTCCTATATATTTTTAGATATTTTTCAATTGTTTTTAATTTGCAATTCTCAAGATTTAATATATGTTTACATGGTCGTATTAATTTATATATATCAATATTACTTATAGATGAAAGATTGTTTTTTATATTATAAAGTAGTGCTTTTTTAGTTACAAAAGGTATATCAAATGAAGTACCATTATAATGTATTATACGTTTGTAATTGTTGCTGAATTTTATAAATTCATATAGTAGGGCGTATTCATCGTTTTCATTTTCAGCGAGCCATTGGATTAAGATAGGTTCATTATTCACAAAATATATACAACCAATTAGATAAATAATATTTTTTCTAAATGAAAATCCCGTAGTTTCTATGTCAAATAATAATAAATCATCAAGGTTGTCATATCTTTTTATTAACATATCTATATTTGTTTTGATCTTTTTATTTACTATTATCATAAATTTCTCCTTGTTGCTAATTGAAGCAAAGTGACTAAATTAAAAGTATATTTACAGTATAAGCTAATTTAATTATTTAATCAATTATTATAGGATTTTAAATAGTTTCAGCAGTCATGTATGTGGTATAATATATAGAGCTTGTACACCTTTTAATTAATTACAGCATATAATGTATTAAGAAAGTAAAAGGAGGGACAAGTTATGGAATACTCATATCTGATACTGATACCACTGATAGCTGGTATAGGTGAAGCTATTAGATTAACAGGGGTTCCAAGTAGATATATACCATTTATCAATTTAGTTATTGGACTAGCTCTTGGCATGATACTATGCTCAACAAATTCAAAATCATGTATAGTTATTGGCTTGTATACAGGACTAAGTGCATCTGGGTTAGTTAAATCTAAGAGAGAATTGAATAATTGTTTAAATGCTAGAAGCCCATGTAGCAAAAAGAGTAGACATTGCGCTAAAAAAAGAAATACCAACTGCTTTGATGAGATATATAAAGAATTTGAAAAAAAATACGATAATAAAAAAAATAACAATGATGAATTTGAAAATGATGATTAACAACTGTTGAAAAAATCTTTTATATTATGTAAAATACTAATATCTATAAAAATTAAAATATCAAACGATAAAAGAAACTATATATAGAATAATATTTAATAGATGGATAGTGGAGGAATAAAATGAATAAGACTCTAGACATATCACATGAAGAAAGTTTAAGGCAAAAACGAATAATGGACAAACTATCTAAGCAAATAAAAGGTAAAGGACTTAAGTATTTTGTATCAACTTTTGGTTGCCAAATGAATGCCCATGATTCGGAAAAACTAAAAGGAATATTAGAACAAATAGGTTATATACCTACTGAAGAAGAAAAGGATGCAGATTTTGTTATATACAATACTTGTTGTGTTAGAGAAAATGCTGAGTTAAAAGTATATGGTAGACTTGGTTCATTAAAAAACAATAAAAAGCATAAGCCAGGAATGTTGATTGCCCTATGTGGTTGTATGATGCAACAGGATACAGTTTTAAAGGAAATTAAAAGAGCTCATAAGCATGTGGATATTTTATTTGGCACCCACAATTTATATAAATTAGCAGAGTTAATTCAAACAAGATTAGATACTGGTAAAATGGTTATTGATATATGGGAGAATTATAAAGAAATAGTAGAAGATTTACCTAGTATCAGAAAATTCAAATTCAAATCAAGTATCAATGTGATGTTTGGTTGTAATAATTTTTGTACTTATTGTATAGTACCTTATGTAAGAGGTAGAGAAAGAAGTAGAAAACCAGAAGATATTATTGGTGAAATTAAAGAACTTGTTGCTGATGGTGTAAAAGAAATCACGCTACTTGGTCAAAACGTTAATTCTTATGGTAAAAACTTGGACAATCCTCTTACTTTTGCTAAATTGATAGAAGAAATCGAAAGAATAGAAGGTCTTGAACGTATAAGATTTATGACATCTCATCCAAAAGATTTATCAGATGAGCTAATAGAAGTAATAAAGAATTCTAAGAAATTATGTGATCATATTCATTTACCATTTCAATCTGGTAGCACAAATATTCTTAAAAAGATGAATAGGAGATACACGAAAGAAAGTTATCTGGAATTAGTAAAGAAAATAAAAGCTGCACGTCCAGATGCTGGTCTTACCACTGATATCATTGTTGGATTTCCAGGTGAGACAGAAGAAGATTTCTTAGACACATTGGATGTAGTCAAGAAAGTTGAATTTGATAATGCATTTACATTCCTGTATTCAATTAGAACTGGTACGCCAGCTGCAACTATGGAAAATCAAGTGCCTGAAAATGTAGCAAAAGAACGTTTTAACAGATTATTAGAAGTTCTAAATGGAATAGTATCTAAAAAAAGTGCTGAAAAAGTAGGATTTACTTATGATATATTGGTTGAACAGGTTAATAGAAAAAATGATAATCTTGTATCTGGTAGATTAGGAAGTAATCATTTAGTACACTTTAAAGGAAATAAAGATCTAATTGGTAAAATTGTACCTGTTAAGATAATAGAATCAAAAGGGTACTATTTAATAGGCGAGCAAGTTAATTAAAGATAATTAAACTAATAGTTTTTAAATATAATAACACAATAATAAACTACTATATGAAAAGAGGTTACTAATGAAGGATAAATTATCACCTATGATGCAACAGTATATGGATCTAAAGGAACAATATGATGATTGTATATTATTTTTTAGATTAGGTGATTTCTATGAGATGTTTTTTGAAGATGCAAAATTAGCATCAAAAGAATTAGGAATTACATTGACAGGTAGAGATTGTGGACAAGCAGATAGGGCTCCAATGTGTGGTGTTCCTCATCATTCATCAGAGAACTATATAAATAAACTAATAAAAAAAGGTTATAAAGTAGCTATATGTGAACAAGTAGAAGATCCAAAACAAGCTAAAGGCATCGTTAAAAGAGATGTTGTTAGAATAGTTACTCCAGGTACTAACCTTAATATGCAATCTCTTGACGAATCTAAAAATAATTACTTAATGAGTATATTTGGTAATAAAGAAGATTATGGAGTTGCTCTTGTAGATATTACTACTGGAGATTTTCTTGTTACAGAAGTAAATAATGAGCGAAAACTCATAGATGAAATAGGAAAGTTCGTTCCTACTGAGATTATTTGTAATAAAGATGTTATAATTTGTGCTAATTTAATTAGAGAATTAAAAGATAGATTTCATGTATATATCAGTGAAGAAGAAGAATGGTATTTTGATTACAGTAGATGTGTTGGTAATATAAAAGAACAATTTGGTGTTGGTACAATAGATGGTTTAGGAATAAAAGAATTTGGTTATGGGGTTTGTGCTGTTGGTTCATTATTAGAGTATCTATATAGAACTCAAAAAAGCAATATAGCACATATAACGAAACTAACCCCATATCTAACAGATTCCTATATGATGGTTGACTTATCATCAAAACGTAATCTAGAATTAGTTGAGACATTACGTGAAAAAGAACGAAGAGGTTCTTTATTATGGGTTTTAGATAAAACTAAAACTGCAATGGGTTCTAGATTACTAAGAAAATGGATAGAACAACCACTACTTTCAAGAACGAATATAGAAGATAGGCTTGATGGAGTTGAGGAATTAAAAAATAAACCAATTATAAGTGAAGAATTAAAAGAGTTCTTGAACCCTATATATGATTTGGAAAGACTTATGAGTAAAATAAGTCTGAAAACCGCTAATTGCAGGGATTTAATAGCATTTAAAACATCACTTGAAATGTTGCCTTTTATTAAAAAATTATTAAATGAATGTAGTGCCAACTATATTACCAAAATAAAAAATACATTTGATGATCTAAGAGACTTATATGATTTAATAGATAAAGGAATAATTAATGATCCTCCTATATCTGTAAAAGATGGTGGTATCATAAAAGAATCGTATCATCCTCAAGTAGATAAACTTAGAGAAGCAGGTACAAGAGGAAAGCAATGGATAGCAGAATTAGAAGCAAAAGAAAAAGAATTGACAGGTATTAAAAACCTTAAGATAAAATTTAATAAAGTATTTGGTTACTACATAGATGTAACAAAGTCTAACTTGAATCTAGTTCCAGATAGATATGTAAGAAAACAAACTTTAGCTAATTCGGAAAGATACATAACTCCAGAATTAAAGGAAATGGAGAATACTATTATGGGAGCAGAAGAAAAAATAGTTGCTCTTGAGTATGAATTGTTTGTAGAACTTCGAAATAAAGTAGCACAAGAAGTTGAAAGAATTAAAGATACTGCGTATAAGGTTGCGATACTTGATGTTATTACGTCACTATCAGATATAGCCATAAAATATAATTATGTGCGTCCTGTATTAAGTAATGACGGTGCTATTGATATAAAAGATGGACGTCATCCAGTTGTAGAAAAAATGATGAATAATGAAATGTTTATTTCAAATGATACATATCTCAATAAAGATGATAGTAGATTTTCAATAATTACTGGTCCTAATATGGCAGGAAAATCAACTTATATGAGACAAGTTGCTCTTATTGTTTTAATGGCACAAATAGGTAGCTTTGTGCCAGCTGGTGAAGCTCATATAGGGATAGTAGATCGTATTTTTACTAGGGTTGGAGCTTCTGATGATCTAGCTTCTGGACAAAGTACTTTTATGGTAGAAATGACTGAAGTAGCGAATATACTTAGAAATGCTACAAGTGATAGTCTACTTATTCTTGACGAGATAGGGCGAGGTACTAGTACTTTTGATGGTCTAAGTATTGCGTGGTCCGTTGTTGAGTACATAGTGAATAAAAGGAAAATTGGAGCTAAGACGTTATTTGCTACTCATTATCATGAACTTACAGAATTAGAAGGTAAAGTTGATGGTGTACAGAATTATTGTATTTCTGTGAAAGAAAAAGGTGATGATATAATCTTCTTACGTAAGATTATAAAAGGTAGTACAGACAATAGCTATGGTGTACAGGTTGCTAAGCTTGCTGGTGTACCACTAGATGTTATTGATAGAGCAAAAGTTCTATTATCTGAACTTAGTGATGCAGACATTGCTAAAAATACCAAAGTTGTATGTAAAGATGCAGTGGCAGAAATAGCAACTATCAAGGAAGAAGAAATAGGTATAGAAGTTTCAAATCAACAAGAATCAGAGCCGGTACAATTAGGATTATTTGATGTAATGGGTAATTATAATGAATTAATCGATGATATAAAGAGTTTAAATATAGTAGAAATGACACCTATGGATGCATTAAATAAGCTATATGAATTGCATAAGAAAGCCTTAATCTAGGAAGGAAGTGTCATAATGCCTGAAATAAAATTGTTAGACCAAAATACTATTAATAAAATTGCAGCAGGTGAAGTAGTAGAAAGACCATCTTCCGTTGTAAAAGAATTAGTTGAAAATTCTATTGATGCTGGTGCTAGTGCTATAACAGTTGAAATAAAAGAAGGAGGAATATCTTTTATTCGTATTACAGATAATGGTAAAGGAATTTCAAAAGAAGATATTCATACTGCGTTTATTAGACATTCAACAAGCAAAATTAAATCAATAGAAGATTTGATAACAATATCTTCATTGGGATTTAGAGGTGAAGCCCTTGCTAGTATTGCGGCAGTATCTCAAGTTGAAGTTATAACTAAGACATATGATGATATAACAGGCATAAGGTACGTAATAGAAGGTGGACAAGAAATAAGTAATGAAGAAATAGGATGTCCTGAAGGTACAACTATAATTATTAAGAATCTATTTTTTAATATTCCGGCAAGACGAAAATTTCTCAAGAAACCTGCAACAGAAGGAGCTTATATTAGTGAGTTCATTAATAAACTGGCACTCGGTAATATTGGCATATCTTTTAAATTTATATACAATAATACTATAAAATTACATACTTCTGGAAATAATGTTCTTAAGGATTGTATTTTTAATATTTATGGTAAAGAGATAGTTAAAAATAGTATTCCTATAGAAATTAACAAGGATGACTTTGAGATTAAAGGTTTTATTGGTAAACCTAAGATTAGTCGTGCAATTAGGAATTATGAAAACTATTATATAAATGGTCGTTATATAAAAAGTAAAATCATTATGAAAGCTATTGAAGAAGGTTATAAAACTAAATTAACAGTTCATAGATATCCATTTACAGCATTTTATATAAAAATAAATCCTGAATTGATTGATGTAAACGTTCATCCTACCAAGATGGAAGTTAGATTCCATAATGAATCGATTATTTATGAAGCCATCAAAAACGGTATCTATGAAGCGCTAAGAAAAGTTGATCTTATTCCGGAAGTATCATTGAATAATGGACAAAGAGAGATTAAAAAAACAAATAACATTAATAAAGATGTTTCTATTCCAGAACCTTTTGAAAAAAATAGATTAGATGAAATGAGAAAAGATTTTCTAAGAGAGAAAACAAATGACTATGAACACAATAATAGTAGTCTTATAAACACATTCAAGAAGAATTCTGAATTAACTAATAAAAAAGTATTGAAGGAATTGAATCTTGACACTCAAGAACGGATTAATAGAGAAAGTACAGAGAATAAGATGGTACAGCAGCCAGAAATCATTAGTAATAATAATCTAACCAATGAAACCAAAACAGCAATAATTGATGATAAAAATAATGAATCATCTCCTAAACCAAAATATGTTGCAGAACAAGCTGTGTTATTTGATGATAAAATTGCTGATGCCAAAGCTATTAAGAGTTACAAAATAATAGGTCAGCTATTTAATACTTATTGGATTGTGGAACTAGAGGAAAAATTATATATCATTGATCAACATGCAGCTCACGAAAGAGTGTTGTATGAACGTTTAATGAATAAGTTAAGAAATATGGATATAATGTCACAAGGTCTCCTACAACCAATTATTATACAGGTATCTATTAGAGAAAAACAGCTGATCAAGGATTATAAACAACTATTTAGTGACTTAGGTTTTGAAATAGAAGAATTTGGCAAGGATGCCTATGCAATAAGAAGTGTGCCATATATATTTAATAAATCTTTAAGTGATAAGCAGTTTATTGAAATATTGGATAGTCTTAATGAACATTATGATCCTGATAAATACAATGTAATTAGAAATGATATAGCAACTATGGCATGTAAAGCAGCAGTAAAAGCACATGATAAATTATCAGTGATGGAATATGAAAAATTATTTGATGAATTACTGGAAATTGAAAATCCTTTTACGTGTCCACATGGCAGACCCACTATTATTTCTATGACTAAATATGAGCTAGAAAAGAAATTCAAAAGAATACAATAATTAGGAGTGGATATATTGAGAAAACCTTTAATTGTTATAGCTGGCCCTACAGCAGTTGGTAAGACTAGTTTATCAGTTAAGCTAGCAAAGAATATAGGTGGCGAAATAATCTCTGCCGATTCTATGCAAATCTATAAATATATGGATATAGGGACAGCTAAAGTTACAGAGGAAGAAAAACAGGGTATTAATCATCATTTAGTAGATATGCTAAAACCAGATGAGGAATTTAATATAAATATTTTTCAGAAATCAGCTAAGAAAAGTATCAATGAAATTATAGATGATAAGAAAATACCGATTATGGTCGGTGGTACAGGTTTTTATATACAATCTATTATATATGATATTGATTTTGATAATACTTGTAAAGATGAATCATATAGGAAGGAACTTCAAGAAGCAGCAGCTCTATTAGGTAATGAATATGTTCATGATAAGTTAAAAGATATTGATCTTGCATCTTATAATAAAATTCATCCTAATAACCTAAAAAGAGTTATTCGTGCTCTAGAATATTATAGAGAAACTGGGAAACCGATATCTTTCCATAATGAGATAGAAGCTCAGAAAGAATCGACTTATAATCTTGCTTTCTATGTTCTTAACATGGAGAGAGAGCTATTATATAAAAGAATCGATAGAAGAGTAGATATAATGATAGAACAAGGATTAGTAGAGGAAGTACAGAAACTAAAAGAAATGGGATACTCGAAAGAGCTAGTATCAATGAAAGGGCTAGGCTATAAAGAAATATATGGATACCTTGATGGTGAATATGACCTAGATAGAGCTATCTATATCTTAAAACGTGATACTAGACATTTTGCAAAACGACAAATTACGTGGTTTAAAAGAGAAAAAAATGTAAGATGGTTAAATGTAGATGATTATAATTTGAATCTAGAATTAATTTCAAATAAAATGTTAAAAGATATTGAAGAATTAGGAATTATATAATACAATAGTAAGTGAGATGAAATAATTACCATATACTAAAGATGTTAAATTATATAAATTGATTATTCTTATTAATACAAGGTAATAAATTTAATACAATATATAATTTAAAAATACGATACTAATGGGGGCGAGTTAAATGAGTAAACCAATTAATTTACAAGATTTATTTCTAAATCAAGTAAGAAAAGACAAAACAACAGTAGTAGTATATTTAACAAATGGATTTCAACTAAAAGGGTTAGTAAAAGGATTTGATAACTTTATAGTAATTCTTGAAACTGAAGGTAAACAACAAATGATATATAAACATGCAATATCGACTGTTATTCCTTCAAGAGAAGTATCCTTAACTGTTGAAGAATAAAGAGGTATAAATAAATGACTGATTTTTTACAAAAGATGTATCAAAAGCAAAATATCTCAAATGAAGTTTATAACTATTGTAACGAAATTGAGAAAAAGTTAATAGATAGATTCAATGATGTTGATGAAACTGCTGAATATAATCAATTGAAAGTACTTTCTGCAATGAGAGAAAACAGAGTGAGTGATATTCATTTTGCTGCAACAACTGGATATGGTTATAATGATCTTGGGAGAGATACATTAGAAAGTGTATATGCTTCTGTATTTAATGCAGAAGCTGCTTTAGTGCGTCCGCAATTAATATCCGGTACTCACGCTCTTACTGTAGCATTATCTGCTAATTTAAGACCTGGTGATGAAATATTATCTCCTGTTGGCAAACCATATGATACTCTAGAAGAAGTAATTGGTATAAGAGAAACAAAAGGTTGTCTAAAAGAGTATGGTATTACTTATAGCCAAGTAGATATGTTAGAAGATGGAAGTATTGATTATGAAGGTATCAAAAATGCTATTAACGATAGAACTAAACTAATAAGCATACAAAGATCTAAAGGTTACGATACTAGACCAACATTATCAGTTAGTAGGATTGGTGAGATTGTTTCTTTTGTTAAAAGTATAAGAAGTGATCTTATCTGCATGGTTGACAATTGCTATGGAGAATTTGTTGAAAAAATTGAACCAACAGATTTAGACGCAGACATGATTGTTGGTTCGTTAATCAAGAATCCAGGAGGCGGACTTGCACCCATTGGTGGGTATATTGTTGGTAAAGAAGTTTATATTGAAAATTGTGCTGTTAGATTGACAGCGCCAGGACTTGGAAAAGAAATAGGAGCGACTCTTGGACTTAATCAACAATTTTTTCAAGGATTATTTATGTCACCACAAATAGTAGCAGGGGCTTTAAAAGGAGCTATATTCGCAGCTAATGTTTTTGAGGGATTAGGTTACGAAGTAATACCTGATTCAACTGAAACGAGACATGATATCATACAAGCTATCAATCTAGGTACCCCAGAAGCTATTATTGCTTTTTGCCAAGGAATTCAAGCAGCATCTCCAGTAGATAGTTTTGTGACGCCTGAACCATGGGATATGCCTGGATATGATGCTAAAGTAATAATGGCAGCTGGAGCATTTGTACAAGGTTCATCAATAGAGTTAAGTGCAGATGCGCCTATAAAACCACCTTATACAGTGTTTTTTCAAGGAGGTTTATCATGGCACCATGCAAAATTCGGTATCATGACAGCATTTCAAAAAATGATTGACAGTAAAAGTATTGTATTAAAATGATATAAGAACGCTAATGACTTTTCAATTTTTTATATATTCTAGATTACTCTAGAGTAATCTTATTACATATTGAATAAATTGAAGAGTTTTTTAAAATACAAAACATGACATTGGGACGTTTCGTTTGACACATTTTCGAAAAATAATTAAATAGGATGAATGCTATGGCAAGAAAAATAGAAAATAAGGTTAAAATTAATTATGTAAAATTAATTATAGATAGAAGAATAACAGTAGAAGAAGTAGCTAATAAATTAGGAGTCAGTACTAATGCTGTTCGCCATTGGCTAAAAGTATACCAAGAAAATCGTAAGAAGAAGAGAATGAGGATAATTGCTGGAATTGTGATAATACTTATTATTAGTATTCCAATTATTATTTTTTCAATATTTCACAAAAAAACTAAGCCGGTATCTAAACCAATTGCAGAAGTAACTGAAACTGGCGATAAGAAACCTAATACTGATAAAAAATCAATATATAATGGAAAGGGTACTATATTTATTGATCCTGGACATGGATTTTCGGATTCAGGGACAGCAGCCCCTGAAGAATTTGGTTTTAAACTAACGGAAAGTGAAGTTGTTCTTAAAATAGCTAATAGAGTGGTTGAGATTCTTGAGGCTAATGACTATAAAGTAATAATGTCTAGAACTGAGAATTATGATGAAAAACAAGAAGAGAAGCTCTATAAAATATCATTGACTGAAAGAGTAAATAAAGCTGTGGAAAGTGAAGCAGACGTATTCATATCATTACATGTGAATGCATATGAAGAATCTAATTCTATTAATGGATATGACTTATTCTATTGCGATAAAGATGAAAAATATAATGAAGAAGTAGAAAAACTAGCTAAAGGAATAAGTGATAATTTTATTAGTAAAACAGGAATTGAAAAGATTAAAATAGCTAAAGAAACAAGAATTAATTCATATTATGTTACCAGAAAACCTACTATGCCTTCAATTTTATTTGAAATGGGATATGCTACTAATAAAGAAGATGCTAAAAGATTATTAGATGAAGATTTTTTAGAAAATCTAGCAATGTCCATAGCAGAGGGGCTTATGGGTTACTTAACAGAAATATATTCAATGTAAAGTTATACATAATTTGTAAAAGTGAATATTACTATTTTATATACATAAAGAACAAGGCGAACTATACTAGAAAAGAGAGTATTTCATGTTATTCTCATATAGGGTAAAAGTTGTCCTTGTTTTTTAGTAACAAAATGTTAATCATATTTTAATGATATTTATGCAAAATCTTAATATAATTCGTGTAGAATTTAAGTTGATTTGTGATGAAATTAAACTACATATATTAAAGTATGTATTTGTTGGCGATACTGTAATGAACTAAATTTTTATATGACAGGTAAGAAAGAAGGTAAAAAATGGAAATTAATGAAAATACTATAAAAGACTGCAAACTTAAGGTACATAATGCTGAAAAAGAGATAGCTAAAGGAATTATTGGACAAGAAAAAATTATTAGACAGGTACTTCTAGGGGTTTTGACTGGTGGTAATATTTTGCTTGAGGGTGTACCAGGGCTTGGTAAAACTCAACTTGTTAAAACTTTAGCTAAGGTTATGGATTTATCATTTTCAAGAATTCAATTTACACCAGATTTGATGCCAGCTGATGTTGTGGGTACCAATATGTATGTTGAAGATAATCATGGAAAAGGTCATTTTGAGTACCAAAAAGGACCAATATTTGCTAATCTATTATTAGCTGATGAAATCAACAGGGCAACACCGAAGACTCAATCAGCTATGTTAGAGGCGATGCAAGAGATGACAGTGACAGTTGGTAATAATACTTATGAATTACCACAACCCTTTATGGTATTAGCTACGCAAAACCCAATTGAAATGGAAGGGACTTATCCTTTGCCGGAAGCTCAATTGGATAGATTTATGTTTAAAGTGTTAGTTGAATTTCCTAACCTTGATGAATTATCCAAAATAATGGATTTAACAGTAGATGGTATTGGAAGTGAACCAGAGAAAATAATCTCTAGCAATGATATACTTAGTATGAGAAAGATAATAAATGATATACCTGTAGCTAAATATGTTAAAGAATACGCATTAAAATTAGTAGTAGCAACACATAGTGAATTAACAGATGCACCTGAAATAGCAAGAAAGTATCTGAAATATGGAGCCAGTCCTCGTGCGGCACAAGCCATTTTAAAATCAGCTAAAGCTAATGCTTTGCTTGACGGAAGGTATAATGTATCCTTCGATGATATTAAATATGTTGCTCTTCCTTGCCTTAGACATCGTGTTTTCTTGAATTTTGAAGCAATAAGCGATGGAATAAATAATGATGAATTCATAAAAATGTTAATCAATGAAATAAAAGCTTAGGAAGCTGAGGATTATTATGAACGAACAAATTTTTACATCAGATTTTATTAACAAATTAGAAAAATTATCTATAAGTGTGAAAAGCATTGCAACATATGGTTTAGCTGGAAGTAGGAAATCAAAGGCGAAAGGTATGTCTGTAGAGTTTTCAGACTATCGTGAATATGCACCTTCTGATGATTTTAGAAGAATAGATTGGAATGCCTATGGGAGATTTAAGAAACTGTATGTAAAACTGTTTATGGAAGAAAAAGAAGCTGTTTTCAGGATTTTCATAGATAATAGTAGATCAATGTCATTTAACAGTAAAAACGTAACTGCCCTTCGCTTGGCAGCAGCATTTTCATATATAGCCCTTAATAACTTGGATAAAGTATTAATTAATCCACTTATATCTAATGAAAGCAATATTTTTCTTGGACAAGGTAAAAATTCTTTTATGAAATACATTAGTTATTTAGAAAATATCAGTTTTGACAGCCATGAAACTAGTTTTTCTGGTCTGAAAAAAATGAATTTTAATGGAAGCGGTATAAGTATAATACTCTCTGATTTGTTCACAGATGAGAATATAGAAGATGTTATAAAATTTCTAGCATACAATAAGCAACAGATACTTGTATTACATATATTATCTGAGGAAGAAACAAACCCAAGAATTGATGGAAAATTAAAATTGGTTGATAGTGAAACTGGACAAGAAAAGAATCTTGTAATGACTCCAAGATTAATAAAAAAATATAAAGAGAATGTGAAAAAATTCAGTAATAATATTAACGATATCTGTAGTAAATATGGTGCATCGTACGTTAATATTAAATCAACAGATTCGATTGAAAAGGTTATTCTAGAAGATTTAATAGGTACTTTTGTTATGATGTAGAAATTATTATAATCATACCAAAAACATAGAGGGATGTGTAATTAATATGAGGTTTAGTAATCCTTATGCTTTATGGGGGTTGCTTCTAATTCCAATAGTTATTTTAATGTATATATTGAAGCAGAATTTTGAACAAAAAGAAATTTCCAGTACCTTCTTGTGGGAATTAGCTTCAAAGGAAGACGAAGTAAATACACCATGGCAAAAGTTGAAAAAAAATATACTAATGATATTACAAATAATAGTGATAATACTTATTACATTAGCATTGTCTAACCCGTATTTATACAAAAAACAGCAAACCAATAATATGCAAATTATTGTTATGGATACTAGTGCTAGTATGAATGCAGAGTACGGTGAAGGGAAAACTAGACTTGATTATGCTAAAGAAATGGCAAAGAAAAGAATAAATGGACTATTAGATGGTACTCCAGTCAGTATTATTACTATTGGAGATGATGTCAATATTAATGTGTCAAATGCAGTTGATAAAGATAATATAAAAAAAACCATCAATAATATAAAATCAACTTATGGTTCGAAGAAAATTAATGATAACATGGACTTTATATTTTCTATTGCTAAGAGCTACGAGAATTATGAGATTTCTATAATATCTGATGAGACAACTAATAATAATAATGTACACAACTACTTGGTTCAGTCTGAAGGCTCTAATGTAAGTATAGATAATATATCAACTTTCCTTTCAGAAGATTCATATGAAGTCCTTGCAAAAGTGACTAATAGATACAAAACACCTGCTAAAATCCATATGGATTTATATGATGAAAATGATACATGGTTAAAAGGCAGGGAGATAAAATTAGAATCCAATGAAAGCAAGAATATTCTATTTGATGATATTAAATGTGAAGGGAATTTTATATATGGAGAAATAAAAGAAAAAGATTTAATTGTAGCAGATAATAAAAGATTCAGTATATTAAATAAAAATGAAATAAAAAAAATTCTTATGATATCAGAGGAAAATATTTTTTTAGAGAAAGCTATTTTAGCATCCAACAAATATGATTTATATAAAGCTAAGGATTCTGGTGTAATCAATGAAAAATATGATCTCTATATATATGATGGCATCAAACCTAGCTCATTACCAGATGAGGGTAATTTAATGTTCGTTAATATACCAAAAATTGAAGAGTTATATGATACCCAGATACAGACCGTCAGTGGCATGGTATCATTTAGAGATGAGGATATTACAAGACATGTAGTCAAAGAGAAATTTATTGTATCCTCATATAATAAAATATTGCCTAGTGAATATATAAAATCCATAGCTAATGTGGGTGAAGATAGTATTATAGCAACTGGTAATAAGAATGGTAGAAAATTTGGTATCATTTCTTTTGATATACACAATAGTGATTTTCCCCTTAATATCAGTTTTCCTGTTCTGATAGATAGTTTTTTAGCTGATATATTAGGTGATGCTGTTCAAATAGATGAAAATTATTTTCCAGGAGAAAGTATTACTTTTGAACCTTTAAGTATTACTGAAGAAGCTTTTATAGCTAGCCCAGAAGATAAAACGGATAAACTTATTATTAATTTTCCTACTACTTACTATGATAATACTAGGGAACTAGGCGTTTATAAGTTAATACAGGAAAATAAGGAAAAAGAACAAAAGGTAGATTATGTTACAGTAAATTATAATACTAATTCGGAATCAACTATTATGAAGTATTCTGAGGAGCTTGATGATAATGTATCAAAAGAGGTGGTCACTGGAAGCAATAAAAAAGCTGATTTCATGAGCCTATTTATTATTCTTGCTATAGTTATTATGTTATATGAATGGAAAAAATATGTTATTGGCTAGAGGTGTGATTTATGAGGGTAGAATTTGGAAGAACATGGATTCTGTTACTATATCCAGTAATAGTATTCATAATAATGATGATTTCGAAGAAATACTATAGTAATAATTTCAAAAAATATCTAACCGCAATTACTAGATGTATTGTAATGCTATTTTTAATATTATCTTTAGCAGATATTTCTATTGTTAATACATCAAAAGAAACATCAACCATTTTTTTATCTGATGTATCAGAAAGTGTCTCAGATAATAAAGAAGAGATTAAAGATTTTATTAAGAATGCTATAAAAGATAAGGAAAAAGATGATAGAGTTGGTTCTGTCATATTTGGGAAGAATGCTTCACTAGATGTTAATATTACTAATGATTTTACAGCCGATGTATTGGAAACAGATATCAATAGGTCGTATACGGATATTGAACAGGGTATTTTAAAAAGCATGGCTTTGATGCCTAGAGAGACCAACAAAAGAATTGTTATTATTACAGATGGTAAGGAAAATAAAGGAAATTCGGAAAAATTGATTCAGTCAATTAAAGAACAAGAAATTGAAATTAAAGTTAAAACATTAGAATCAAGATTTACTAACGAGGCATATATTGATAACTTTTATGTTCCTCAAAAGGTAAATCTCGGAGAACAATTTTCAATCAATATGGATGTGTTTTCTACAAGTGATACTAATGCAAAAATAACTATTATTGCTGATGGTGAAAAAATAATTACGGATACTATTAATCTTAGAAAAGGTTCCAATAATTATGTGTTGAAAGATACAGCAAAGAAGATGGGATTTGTTAGTTATGAATTATTAATTGAGCCTGAAGATGATAGATTGACAGTTAATAATACATATTCTGCGTTTACATTTGTTAAAAGTAGCCCCAAAGTACTTCTAGTTTATGATCAGGAAAAAGATGTTACTCAGATAGAGAAAATAACTAAGAGTATAGGGCTAAACTATGATAAAGTCAATAGTATACAGGTGCCTACTAAATTAGAGAATATGTTAAGATATAAGAGTATTATTTTATGTAATGTTTCAGGAGATAATTTAGACGAAGATTTTTTGAATAACATAGAATATTATGTTAAAGATTTCGGAGGAGGATTAGTAACTATTGGTGGTGAAAATTCTTATGCGCTTGGTGGTTACTATAAGACACCTCTTGAAACTGTACTACCTGTCAATATGAATATGAGTGGTATAAAAGATAAACCTAATATGGCAATGATGCTAGTTATTGATAAATCAGGTAGTATGTCTGGTAGGAAGCTAAGACTTGCTAAAGAAGCTGCTATGCGAACTGTGGAAGTTTTGGAAGATAATGATCAAATTGGAGTGATAGCTTTTGACAGTGTTCCTTATAATATAGTCGATCTTCAAAAGGCTGAGGATAGGGATGGTATTAATGATAGCATCCTAAATATAAGCGAAGGTGGGGGTACATCCATATTACCAGCTTTGCAAGAAACCTATGATAAGCTAAGTATAAGTAAAGCAGAAATCAAACATATAGTATTACTCACTGATGGACAAGCAGAACAAACTGGATATAAATTATTGCTTGATAATATGAACAATAGTAAAATTACATTGTCAACTGTAGGGGTTGGAGATGGAGCGGATACTAAGTTATTATCATATCTAGCAAATTATGGCAATGGAAGAAATTATTATACCAAAAATGGAGCAAATATACCTAGGATTTTTGCTAAAGAAGCTTTTATGGCCACAAGAACATATCTTAATAATACTACATTTACACCAGTAATTAATTCTTATCATAATATTTTAGCTGATATATATGATGAAGGGTTACCCAAGTTACAGGGATATATAGGTACATCACCAAAAGATGCTGCAACTGTATTGTTATCTAGTCCTGTGAATGATCCAATATTATCAGTTTGGCAATATGGTCTGGGTAGAACAGCAGCTTGGTGTTCTGATTTATCAGGTGAATGGAGTGCTTTATATAATACTTGGGATAAAAATAATGTGTTTTGGCAGAATATCATTAATTATACTATTGAAAATTATTCAGATGAACCAATAGAAATTAATAGTAATTATGAAAATGGTGAGGTTAGTATAACTCTTAATTCTTCTACTAAAGACTATTTATTAGATTCAAGTATACAGATTAAATCACCTTCAAATAAATTAGTTACAGTAGACCTGGAACCAGTTAGGAAGGGAGTTTACAAAGGTACATTTGTTCCTGATGAAGTAGGTTCTTATATGATGAAGGGTATTCAAAAAGATGGAGATGAAATTGTAGGTACAGGGTTAAGTGGTATTACTATACCATATTCAGAAGAATATAAGGTAATAGATAATGATAATTTTGGTAATTTTGTAGAAAAAGTAGGAGGAAAAAATATTGATAAGCCTAATGAAGTCTTCAGTGACATAGATAATAAGGTGAAAACAAGTAATAAGATATCTAATATGTTGCTTGTAGTAGCACTTATAATGTGGATTATTGATATTGCTTTCAGGAGATTCAATATATCGTCTCGAATTAGAAAAATAGCTACACCTATTAAAAAACTAATAAGTTCACTAGATAAAAAAGAAAAAAAGATTAAAACTAAACCAATCAATAAACAGGTTATTGAAACCAATAACAATAATCAAGAGGCATTGTTAGAAGAACAAAATCCAAAAAAAGATAAAAAAAGAAATAGTAAACCTATTAATAATAAAGATGATAAACCTAATCTGCTAAATACTTCAGAGTTACTTGGTAGTACCAAAAGGAAACGATAAGGGAGAATGATGATGAAGAGGATAATAAGATTAATAATATGTACATTTTTAATTTTTATGTTCGTAGAAGTTGATATGAGTATTCAAGCTGCAAATAATAAAGAGTTTGAGATTGATGCGAATTATGGTTATGATAATATCTATAAATATAATGAATATTTGCCTGTATCTATTCATGTAAAAAATAATGTAGAAGATTTTGATGGAGATGTAGTATTACGTTATCATGTTAGTAATAGAAATGATGGGGAATTAACTCAACGGGTTACTATAGAAAAAAATAATTCTAAAGACATAAAATTCTTGATTCCAAGAATTAGTGAAGAATTAACAACCATTAAAATAATATTCAAAAAAGATAATAAAGGCATTTACGAGGAAAAACTAATAATACCTTATATGCAAGGAATATACAATAATATTATGGTAGGGGTTCTTGCAAATGATTTTGATGAACTTAGTTATATTAGTTCACCAAATGATTTTGTAAAGGTAGAACTAAATTCTAAGAATTTCCCGGACAATGTATTTGCTAGCAAGATGTTGGATGTTATCATCATTAATAATTATGATTTATCGAAATTAAGTAAAGATCAAATTAATACATTTAAAAGATGGGTTAATGACGGTGGACATTTGATAATAGGTTCAGGAGTTAATTATTCCAAGACACTTGCACTGCTAAAAGATTTTATCGGTATTGATTCTATTAATGAAGTTAAAGAAATAGATAATGGTCTTCTTTACGACTATGTATCAGAGGAAGCTGACGAAAATGCTAATAGTACTTCATTAAGCATAATAGAAATTAATAGTGACAAATTAAAAACCACAATATCAAGTGGCGATAATGGAATAGTCTATAATGTAAATAAAGGTAAAGGCAAAATTGATTTGTTCACATTTGATTTAGGTTTGGAACCAATGAAATCATTTCCTTATAATAATAAATTTATGAAGCTGTACTTTAGTCAAGAATTTCAAGATAAAAAAGATAAGTTATCTAATAATTATTATAGACACAATCGCATAAATAATTTAATGAACATCATTCCAGGATTGAAATTTCCATCACTATGGTCAATTATAATTATAATTACTATATATATTTTATTAATTGGACCTATTTTATATTTAGTGCTTAAACATAGAAAGAAAAGACATTATATGTGGATAGGAATACCTGCCATATCCTTAATTTTTGTTTTTATTATGTATATTAGCGGTATGAATACTAGAATTAAAGAACCAGTAACTCAGGTTATTAACATAATGAATTATTCTGAAAAAAATAATTCCAATATTAGTTACGGGACTATATTGAATACAAATAAAAATAAACTTAGTGTTAAATCAAATGATAATTTATATATGATTCCATTAAAGGAGTATGATTATTATTCATATAACCAAGATAATAAAGATTATAAAGATTTCCCTATAGCATTTAACTGGAAGTTTGGTCTTGACACATCAATAGAGTATTATAATTCTAATGTTTTCAGTACTAATAATTTTGAATTAGAAACATCTGAAAATATTCCAAGGGAAAATAAAATACAATTAGAATTATTATCTACTGGATTTGATTTAAATGGATCTATAACTAATAATTATGATTTTGCATTAGAGAATTGTGTAATATTTTTCAAAAGCAAAATATATCTAATTGACAATCTAGAAATTAATGAAACTAAAAGTATCGAAGATATAGAGAATAGAAATTATGAATCTTTTAGGCACTACTATTGGGATTTAATGAATAACGTTGATAATACTTCTAATTTCAAAGAAAAGAGTGAAAAATATCAAGATAATAAAATTATTGATTTCAATATAAATTTTTACGATACTATAAATAGTGAAGAAGCTATTTTTGTAGGATGGACAAATAATAATTTCACTAATGGGTTTATAGTAAATGATAAAAAGACAAATAACTTTGAAAAGACAGTTATAAATGTTGTAGATACTATAAGATATGTTAAAGGTTCTAATATTATCTTGGAATTTGGATCAGTTAGACCTTATACAGATGGAGTTAATAAAGGTGATATCATCTACAGTCAAGATAAAGAATTCAGTTATTATTATAAAGTACCCACTGACACGATTGATATTACCAAGATAAAACTTAGAAGAATAAAAAATCTGAAAGATGAATATCCAGATACTAAATATTATTTAGTGGGTGATGATAAAGAATCATATCAAGAATTTGATGATATAATCATTATTGAAGAGGATGACATAGATAAATATATAAACAATAATGGACAATTGATGATTGCAATTATTTTACCATACGATGATGGAGAAACTGACATTCCTGAAATATATATAGAAGGGATTGGAAAATAATGTTAGAGATTAGAAAACTAAGAAAAAACTATAAAAAATTTACTGCTTTAAAAGGTATTGATTTAAAAGTAGAAAAAGGGCAAATATTTGGTTTCATCGGTCCAAATGGTGCAGGTAAGACTACGACAATGAAAATAGCATGTGGATTATTGACACCTACTTCAGGTGAGGTTTATGTTAATGGTATTAATGCTTTACAGAATATAAGAAGAGCTAAACAATATATTGGTTATATGCCAGATTTTTTCGGCGTATATGATAATCTTAAAGTTACAGAGTATCTAGAATTCTATTCTTCAATTTATGGTATTAAAGGGAATGAACGAAAAAAAATGATTGGTGATCTACTAGAACTTGTTAGCTTAACTGATAAAGCAGATTTTTTTGTTGATAGTTTATCTAGAGGAATGAAACAAAAACTTTGCTTGGCAAGATGTCTAGTTCATAATCCAGAGTTATTAGTTTTGGACGAACCAGCATCAGGAATGGATCCTAGAGCTAGGGCAGATCTTAAAAAAATATTATGCACGTTAATAGGAATGGGAAAAACAGTTATTATAAGTTCACACATTTTGTCTGAACTATCTGAGATATGTACTTCTATAGGTATTATAAATAAAGGAGAAATAGTCATTAGTGGAAATGTAGAAGATGTTACTAGCAAAGTATATAACAATAAAATATTAGAAATTGAAGTTAGTGATTCTCCTGATAAAGCTGAGACCGTATTAAAAGAGATTGATTTTGTTCAAGACATCAATCCCACTGGAAATAAATTAGAAGTTTCTATAAATGGGGATAATGAACAGATCAAAAAACTTCTTAAATTACTTGTTGTTAGAGATGTGCCAGTTATTACACTTAATAAGAAGACGCAAAACCTTGAAGATATTTTCTTGGAAGTAACTAAGGAAGCTTAAATATATAAATAATATCTATTGGAAGGAATGAAATTATGAAATCGATTATACTAAAAGAAGCTAAGATAAAGATGAGAAGTTGGAAAAGTGTAGCTATGATAGTATCTTACGTCACATTTTTAGCTTTCGGAGTTATAGTTATGCTAAGTAGTACTTTATATAGTGTATATAATAACGATTTAGGTGAAAATTATAAGAATATATATATGACAATTACAATTATACAGGTATTAATGATATCTTTTATAGTACCAATCATTGCTTCAGGTGCAATATCTTTGGAAAGGGAAAAACAAACTCTTGATATACTTCTTAGTACTAATATGAGACCTATATCTATAATAATGGGGAAATTAATGACAACTGTAAGTGTTGTACTATTGTTAATAGTGACATCATTACCTATTTTTTCCTTCGTATTTTTGTTTGGAGGGCTAAATATATCATCAATTTTGAGTATGTTGGTATTTTATATTATTATCTCATTCTTTTTTGGCTCTATAGGAGTATTTTTTTCAACATTATTCAAAAAAACTATAACTTCAATAGTGCTTACATTTTTAGTGATGATGTTTTTAACTATCGGAACTATTATTATTCCTATAATTTTTATGTATATAACTAGAGATTATTCTTATTTTCAAGATAATACATTTTGCCTTTATTATATTAATCCAGGTATAACATTCTGGGCAGTACTATTACAGCAATTTGGTGGAGTAAACATACTCTCTAACCAATTAGATGGAATAGTATTAAATGATAATATTGCAATAATTAGTTGTTCTTTATTTATTGTATTATCTGTGGCATTGAATTTTGCTTCTGCATATATTCTTAATCCTATCAAGAAGAAGAAGAAAAAAAATATAGAAGAGGTTAGCTATGAATGATATTAATGATAGTATAATTAGTATTATTAAGAAAGTTAAAACAAAAATAATAATAAAAATGTTAATAGAAAATATTTTAATAAGTATGACTGGTGGTATCATTGCATGTATTGTACTTGCAATAGCAGCTCATATTACACCAATAACATTTTTATATATTAAATCTGCTTATATATTAAGTATCAGTGTATTAATAGGTATTGTGTATTTACTATTTCATATACCTGATAATACATATACAGCAAAAATTATTGACAAACAAGGGTTGAAAGAAAGAACTATTACTGCTCTTGAATTAATGGAAAGTGATAATCCCTATGCAAAAATTGAGATAGAGGATACTTATTCACATCTAAAAAAGGCGAATTTAAAAAGATTGATTTCTTTTAAACCTCCAACTAAAAAACTAATGGTTTGTGTATCAACTTTCATTATTTTGATTTTGATAATAGCCATACCTAATAGGCATAGAAATATTATTGAAGAAAAAGAAAAAATGCACATTGTAAAAAAAGAAGAGAAAAAAGAAATAGAAAAAATAAAAAAAGAAATAAAAAAAGATAATTATCTAACAGAAGAAGCAAAAAAGGAACTTGAAAAAGAGATAGCTAAATTAGATAAAGAAATATCTAGTATCAATGATGAAAAAGAATATAAGAAACAAGCTGAATCGAATAAAAAGATTATAGAATATAAGAAGAATAAAATAAGGGAAGAGAATTTTAATAAGTTAGCTAAAAAAATGCTAAAAAATAATTCATTGAAAAAATTAGGTAATGCGTTGAATAATAAAGAATTTGATAAAGCTAAAGAAGAAGTAGATAAATTGATGGAAGAAGCAAAAAAAATGGGCGAAAAAGAATATAACGAGATGTTGGCTAGTATATCAGACCAGTTAGTTGGGCTTGACATTAATCAATTACAAGATGCACTTGATAACTTATCAAGTGAAATGGAAATGACCAGTATATCACTATCAACTAGTCAATATGCTTCGGCTAATAGTAAGGCTGATAATACTGATTCGAGTTCAGGAAATTCTTCTCAAAGTACTAATGAGGGATCTAATGGTGATGGAAACGGACAAGGTAATGGTCAGGGTAATGGCGAAGGAAATGGTCAAGGGAATCAACAAGGTAATGGAAATAGTAATACAAATGGAACGGGAAATGGTGAAGGCAGAGGTAAAGGTAGTGCTAATTCTAAAACAGATAATGAATCATTAAATGCTTCTACAGAAGATCAGAGCATCAATGGTCAACGTGGGAACAAAGATGAATCCAAAATTCAGATTATCAAAGAAGGAATATCTATTGATGGTGAGAAAGTACCATATGCTAGAGTGATTGGTGAATATGAGAGCAAAGCTTACGAATCAATGAATACATCAGATATCCCGAAAGGAATGCAAGAAGTGGTTAAAGAATATTTTTCAGGACTTAATTAATCGTAGGTTAAAAAAATTGACAATGCAAATTGTCAATTTTTTTTTATGTCATATTTTTATAAATTATTCTACTTTATTGTAAATACAAAATCTCAATTTTTTAGTATAATTTTTTTAAACATTATATGATATATCATTTTAAGGAGGTTCAAATGTGAAAGATACACTGGAATTTTCAGGTATAACAAAATATTTTCCAGGAGTTAAAGCATTGGATAATATAAGTTTTACAGCAAACAGTGGAGAAGTACTAGCTTTTGTTGGAGAAAATGGAGCTGGTAAATCTACTCTTTTAAAAATTTTGAATGGTGATTTTCAGCCAACTAGTGGTAAATATATACTAAATGGAGAAGCAAAACATTTTAAATCACCAAAAGAAGCCATAGATGAAGGGATTAGCATTATATACCAAGAGCGTCAAATAGTATTAGATATAAGTGTTGCTGAAAACATATTTTTAGGGCAACAGCCAATTAAAAAAAATGGTTTAATTGATTATAAAAAGTTATATCATGAGGCAAAGAAAATAATTGATGAATTTGGTCTTAATATTGATCCAAAAGCTAAAGTTAGAAATATAAGTATTGCACATCAACAGATGGTTGAAATAATGAAAGCATATAGCCGTAAATTGAAAGTTATCGCTTTTGATGAACCAACCGCTAGTCTATCTGATAGTGAAATCGAAATCCTATTTGATATAATAAACAAACTTAAAAAGGAAAATAAAATTATTATCTATGTTTCTCATAGAATGAAAGAACTTGAGAGAATAGCGGATAAAGTAGTTGTCTTCAAGGATGGTAGATATGTTAATCTAGTTAACCGAAAAGAAGTTACTAATGAAGACTTAATCACAATGATGGTAGGAAGAGACCTAGGAGATATCTTCAATGAATTAGATAGGAGTAAAAAGTACGGAGATACTATTCTAGAGGTTAATAATCTAACGACAAATGACGTAGATAATATATCATTTTCATTGAAAGAAGGAGAAATTCTTGGTTTTTCAGGATTAGTAGGTGCCGGTAGAACAGAAGTAATGCGTGCAATCTTTGGAGCAGATAAAATTAATAGTGGAAAAATATTATTAGAAAACTTTGAAATTAATAGTAAATCTCCAAAACAGGCTATAAAAAAAGGTATAGTACTATGTCCAGAAGATAGAAAACTTCAGGGTATTTTACCAAACTTATCTGTTGGATACAATATCAGTATTGCTGTTTTAGATAATCTTATTAGTAAGATAGGATTTATCAACAAGAGAAAAGAAAATAATCTGATTAATGATAATATAAAGAAGTTTAATATTAAAACTCCTAATGGATTAAAAAAGATTGTTGAATTAAGTGGTGGTAATCAACAAAAAGCTATCGTTGCAAGATGGTTGGCTACTAATCCAAAAGTATTAATATTAGATGAACCCACAAAAGGTATTGATGTGGGAGCTAAAGCTGAATTTTATAAATTAATATGCGACTGTGCTAAAAATGGTATGGGTGTTATTCTTATATCTTCCGAACTTCCAGAAGTTATAGGGTTAAGCGATAGAATTATCATTATGAAAGATGGATATATAACAGGTGAAGTCATGAGAGAAGAGGCTACAGAAGAAAAAATTCTTGCCTATGCAATGTTAGAAGGAGAGGTCAATTAAGATGAATAAACAAAAATTCAAGACATTAAGAGAAAAGATACCAAGTGATAGAATAGGATTATTGATAGCATTAATAGTTATGATTGCAATATTTTCTTTATTCAATAAACATTTCTTTTCATATAAGAATATGATAAATATACTAATCGCAGCTTCACTTACTGGTTTGGTTGCTGTAGGTGAAACATATCTGGTTATTGCAGGATTAGTTGATTTATCGGCAGGTTCAGTTGCTGCATTTGGTAGTGTTCTAGCAGCAGTAGTATTATCTTCTACAGGTAATGTTTTTGTTACAGTGGTAGTTGTAATTATAGCTGGTTTATTGATTGGTATTTTTAATGCTGTTACCGTTAATGCTTTGAAGTTAGAGCCTTTCATTGCAACTCTTGCATCTATGTCCATTGTTAGAGGATTAGCATACATAATATGTAATGGAAAACCTGTTTTTATAACTAATACTAGTTTTCTTAAGTTAGGTAGTCAGAGGATACTAGGTATTCCTGTCCCTGTCATTATATTAATAATTTCTTTTATAATATTTGGTATCATTTTATCCAAAACTAGATTTGGAAGAAGTATTTATGTAGTTGGTGGTAATAAAGAGGCTGCTAGATTAGCAGGACTAAATCCAAAAAGAATAACTTTAATCTTATATATGATTAATGGAGCATTAGCTGCATTAGGAGGTGCTTTATTAGCTTCTAGAATGAATTCAGGGCAACCAGCTGCAAGTGTAGGATTAGAATTTGATGCTATTACAGCAGCTGTATTAGGTGGAACAGCATTCTCTGGTGGAGTTGGAACAATATTTGGTACTGTACTGGGTGTATTTATATTACAAGGATTTAACACCGGTCTTATAATGTTAAATGTTCCTACGTTTTGGCAATATGTAGCTAGAGGATTGTTATTATTAATTGCATTAACATTCGATTTCCTTAGAAAAAGAAGAAGAGATAAAAAAATATTGGAGAGCAGTATGGCAAATAGTTAAGATTTTTCAATATAGATAGGAGATATATTATATGAATAAAAGAGAAAATTTATTATCATTACTTAAAAGAGAAGGATACGGAGAAGTACCTGTAGAATTTCTATTATGCCCAGATTTGGAGAAGTTGTTTAGAAAGAAGACTGATTACATAGGAGATTACATGGAATATTTTAACATGCCTTGGAAATATGTAGATGATATGAAACTTGTCGATACTAATACTGATAAATATCTTAAGTATTTTGATTCATTGAAACAAGGTTCAAAGATTGATTACTGGGGTGTTGGGCATGAACCAGGTAGTGAGGCTGCAAAGCATATGACATATATGAGAAATCCATTGAAGCAGATTACTAGTTTAGAACAAATTAAAAGTTATCCATTTCCTGATTTTCATTCTGCTTATAATGAACATCAAAAAGAGCAAGTTGAACAAATACACAAAGAAGGTCTAGCGGCTGTTGGTAATATGCAGATGACTATATGGGAAGCTTCCTGGTATATAAGAGGTATGGAAGAACTCATGATGGATATGATGTTTGAGGATGAAAAAGCTGTTTATCTATTAGATAAGATATATGAAATCAATTTATCAAGAGCAAAATCATTCGTGAATGCTGGAGTAGATATATTATTCATTGGTGATGATATAGGAATGCAAAAAAGTATCATGATGAGTGAAGATTTATATGTAACTTGGCTAAAACCAAGATTAAAGAATCTAATTAGTGAAGTTAAAAAGATTAATGAGAACCTTATTGTATTTTACCATTCTTGCGGTTATATAACTCCTTTTATACCACATCTAATAGATGCAGGAGTTGATGTACTTAACCCCATTCAACCTGAATGTATGGATTTTAAAGATATCTATTCGGAGTTTGGTGACAAATTATCGTTTCATGGTACGATCGGTACTCAATCAACAATGCCTTTTGGTACACCAGAAGATGTTAGAAAGGAGGTATTTAGAAATCTAGAAATAGCAGGAGATAAAGGAGGGCTTTTAGTAGCACCTACACATCTTTTGGAACCTGAAGTACCTTGGGAAAATATAAATGCTTATGTACAGGCTTGTAAAGATTTTTTGAAATAAATAGTTAAAATTGTATTAACAAAAAATATAAAATCGGAGGTATTTGTTATGAAAAAAATATTAAGTTTATTAATCGCTACAACATTAATTATTGGGTTATTTGTTGGATGTTCTAAAGATGATAAAACAGAATCAAGTAATAAAGAAGATAATAAATCAACAACAGAGAAAAAGGATAATGAAGATAAGAAGAAAGACGATAAGATAGTTATTGCAGGTATTTATAAAGCTGGTGACCAAGTTTGGTTTATAGATGAAGGTGCAGCAGCAGAAGAAATGTGTAAGCAAATGGGAGTAGATGAATTCATTTACATTGATGCAAAAATGAATCCTGAAACATATTTACAAGCTATTGATAATGTTATAGCTCAAGAAGTTGATGGAGTACTAACTTGTATACCAGATCAACAACTTAGCCAAGTAACTGTAAATAAATTAAAAGAAGCAAATATTCCTGTTATTGCAGCTGATGATGCATTACAAGATGAAGATGGTAATAAATTAGCACCATGGGTAGGAATCAGTGCTTACAATATTGGTGCTGCTAATGGTGAATGGATGGCTAAATATGCAATTGACAATGGGCTTGACAAAGATGATGAAGCAGGATTACTTCTCTTAACTATGGATACTGTATCTAGTTGTGTTCCTAGAACAGAAGGAGAGTATGACAAATTCACTGAGAATGTTGATTTCTCCGAAGACAAGATTTTCCGTGCAGATTATAATGGTGAAACAGATAAAGGTTTTACTGCTGCATCAAGTGTTATCACAGCAAATCCTCAAGTAAAGAAATGGTTGGTAATGGCAGCTAATGACGAAGGAGCAGTTGGTGGAGTAAGAGCTTTAGAACAAGCTGGATTGGATAAAGACTCTTGTGTTATAGGTCTAGGCGCTTATTTAGCAAAAGGTGAATTCAAGAAAGAATATTCAGCAATGAAAGCAGCTACATATTTTTCAGCACAGGCTGTCGGTGGTGATTCAGCAAAATTCTTAATTGACCATATTAAAAATGGTACAGAGATACCAATGGAACATGCAGTAGATGCTATAATAGTAACCAAAGATAATTATAAAGAAGTTATGGGTAAATATGCAGAGTAAAATGTGCTAATAATGGTATTTTTTATAACGGGTGTTCGTCACCCGTTTTTTTCAATTATGTGATATAATATGTTTATTAACTTATGATTCATTATTACTAATTTAGAATGGAGCACATAATATTGAAAATAAAATTAGTCAATTTATATAGGAATAGTAGTATTCTCTATAAGATAATGTTTAATTATATTATTATAATATTACTTACTGTTATAACATTAAGTTGGTTGAATTTTAATAGAATCAGTAAATCTTTAGAAGAAGTTACTAATAATCATACTTTACAGATGGTCAAACAAGTACAGAATAATATTGAGTTCTATATAAGTAACATGGAAAAAACAATAAATTATATTTCTAATGATAAATCTCTTTTACAATATGTAAATCAAAGTTATACGACTGATAGCGAAAAAAAAATATTAGAAGACAATATTTTATATCTCTTCAACAATTATTCAAAAACAGAATTAGATATTTCTGGTATATTATTTACTGATACTTATGGTAATTATATCAGTAATAATATGAAAAAAATTGAAACCACTCCTCTTAATAATGATTTCTGGTATAGAAAAGCTGTTAATAGCCCTAACGAAATACACTTATTCAGTAAACCTATAGGGAGAAATGTAAGAAGTATATATGATTACTATAGTGCTGATAATGTTATATCAATAGTAAAGGCTGTTAAAGACTCTAAGGAAAATTTCAAAGGAGTCATTATGATAGATATGAAATTATCAGTTGTGGAAGATATTATTGATAATGTTGTATTAGGGAAAAGTGGGTTTTTATATGTAGCAGATAATAAAGGTGACGTGGTATATGCACCAGTCAATAAAATAGTTTATAGGATACATCCTTCAATAACACAAGATATGAAACCACAAAATAATCTTCACACAATTGATAATAAAGATTATCAAATCCTAAAAAATTATTCTAACTATACAGGATACAATGTCATTGGAATATTTCCTACAGATGAAACAATGAGTATAATTATTGAAGTTATCATGTATATAATTCTATATGGTATTTTAATAATAATCATTGCAATAATTTTATCAGGCTTAATAACAAGATCTCTGACAAAACCAATAAGTAAATTAAGAAAATTAATGGCAGAAGCTGAAAATGGACAGCTTGATGTAAGATTTGAAAGTCAGTACAATGATGAGATTGGGAAATTAGGTAAAAGTTTTAATAAGATGATTGAATCAATTAAAAATCTCATAAATATAGTTTATATTGAACAACGGAAAAAAAGAAAAGCTGAATTAAGAGCTTTTCAAGCTCAGATTAAGCCTCATTTTCTATATAATACATTGGATACCATTAATTGGATGGCACAAGATTATGAAGCGGATGATATCTCTGAAATAGTTACTTCGCTAACTAATCTATTTCGAATCAGCCTTAGTAAAGGTAAAGAAATAATAACTTTAAAAGACGAAATTAAACATGTTGAAAGTTACTTAACAATTCAAATGGCACGTTACGAGGATAAATTTGACTATACTATAGATTATGATAAATCATTATTAGAATCAAGAGTAATTAAGCTAATAATACAGCCGATTGTAGAAAATGCTATCTATCACGGTATTAAAGAATGTGAACATAAAGGTCATATTTCAATTGAAATTATTAAAATAGAAAATAAAATCTGTTTTATTATTCAAGATAATGGAGTAGGAATAGATGAATATACAATAAATGAAATGAATGATATATTTAATAAAGTTAGAGAGAAAACAGGGAAATATGGAATAGGTATGTTTAATGTAAATGAAAGATTAAAGTTAAGTTTTGGTGAAGATTATGGAATGAAAATAGAGAGTATCGAAGGAGAAGGTACCATAATTAAAATATTTCATCCAATTATACAAGATTAAAAGGGAGGGCTTTTGGTGTATAAACTTTTAATTGCAGATGATGAACCTAAAATTAGACGAGGATTAAGTAAACTAAAATGGGAAGAGATGGGGGTTGAAGTTGTAGGAGAAGCTGAAAATGGCAAGGTAGCTCTACAATTAGCAAAAGAAATCAGACCCGATATCATGTTTGTAGATATATGCATGCCTTTCATCGGAGGGTTAGAATTAATTACTCAGATAAAAGAAATCTTACCAAACTGTATAATAATAATCATATCAGGTTATGATGAATTTGAATATGCAAAAAAAGCACTAACTCTTAAGATATTTGATTATGTTCTAAAACCAGTAAATAGAAAAGAATTAATGGAAACGGTACAAAGAGCAATCGTTACTTTGAAACAAAACCTTAAAAATAATCAATATATCAATTGGGCTAAATATCAAGTTCACAATAATAAAAATACTATCCTACAGCAATTATTAAGCGATTGGTTGAAGGGAAAGATTTCAAGTGATAAGATATACAATCAATTCAATTTATTAAATATTGATTATAACAAAATAAATTTATTATTTTTAGTTAAGCCATTAGAAATTGAAAATAAGGATACAGTAAAATTAGAAAGGGATTTATTGAATTTTTGTCTAGAGAATATTTTACAAGAAATGTTAGATGAATATAAACAAGCATTGATATTTCACGAAAACGATGTTGTAGTAGTACTATTGCCCATGACCCAACAAGATGAGATTTTAAGCATTGAAAAAAATGTCAAGATTACCATTAGTAAATATCTAGGTAGAGAAGTTGTGACGCTTTATCAAAAGCTTAATGATGACTTTCTTGATTTACCAGATTATTATAAACGCTTATATAAACAACTTATCGCTAATATTGAATATACACCTATTGTTCAATTAGCTAAATGTTATATTGAAAAAAAATATTATGACCAAGATTTAAGTCTAATTGAAGTTTCGAAAGAACTTAATGTAAGTGCAGCTTATTTAAGTAGATTGATTAAAAAAGAAACAGGAATGTCTTTTAAAGAATATTTAACGAAAATACGCATCAATAAAGCAATTGATTTCATGAATAACCCAACAATAAAGTTATATGAGATTGCTGAGAATGTTGGATATAGTACTCAGCATTATTTCAGTTCAGCATTCAAAAAAATAACTGGGGTTTCACCTACTGTTTATAGACATGGGAAGGATGAAGGTATTTGAGAAAATTAAGATACAGTTATCATATTTTAGTATTGATACCAATAATCATAGTTGCTTTTTTTATTATTAATTCATTGACAAGTAATAGTTCTCAAGATCCTCAAATTGAGTATTTGATAGGAATGGCACACCCTAATCTTAGTGAAGAATGGCAGATAATTGTTAACGAACAAATGAAAAAGGAAGCAGATAAAATAGATAACCTTAGTGTTATATTTACTAATGCCGGTTCTAGCACATATAAACAGGTTAAAGATATAAATATGTTAATGGACTATGGTATTGATTTACTTATTATCACTGTAAATGATGCTAATGTTTTAGGTCCTTTATTAAGTGAGATAAATAAAAAGATTCCAGTAATTGTGTTGGATAGAGATGTTAGTAACTATGATTTTACTCTTTATATTGGTCCAGATTATTATTCATTAGGTAAAAAAGTAGGTGAAAGAGTAGTTAGTTTGCTTGGGAATAATGGGGGAAAAGTTGTTGAAATTAGAGGACCTATAGAAGAGCCTTCAGTAGTTGAACTAAGTCATGGATTCGATTATATCATTAATCAACATCCTAATATTAATATAATATCAAGTGTCTCATGTGAATGGTTAACTAGTCAATCTGAGGAAAGAATGAATCAATTACTGAAAAAAAAGAAAGATTTTGACATAGTATTTGCTCATAATAATGCCATGGCTCTAGGAGCTTATTATGCATCTAAAATAGAAGAATTAGATTTGAAATTTATTGGTATATCTGGCTTGATGTCTAATACGTATAAGTCTTATTTGGAAGAAGGAATTTTGAATACAACTTTCTTATGTCCTATAGGTGGAAAAGAAGCGATTGATTATGCTATAGATATCTTAAATGGGGAAACGGATATTCCAAGAAAGATTATACTTAATACAATACCAATAACCAAAGAAAATATGAATGGTATTGAAAATGAACCTATCAAGCGACAATCAATCAAACTTGGGTATATTGATTCTTATACTTCCAATAGTTTTAATTTAGAGAATACGTATACTACATTTGAGAAAGAAGATATTAAGTTGATATATAGAAATATCAATACTAATTTATCAATTAAAGAGCAACATGTTGAACAGATAGAAACTATGAAAAAACTTATTGATAATGATGTAGATATGATAGCTATATCACCTGTAGTTAGTTCAGGGTGGGATGATGTGCTTACTATAGCAAAACAAAAGAATACCCCTATAATATTATTAAATAACATGGTAAATTCAAAAGAGAATCTATGGACGACATATGTAGGCTCTGATTATTATGACCAAGGTAAATTAGCAGCTAGTTATTTGGTAAACAATATTTATAATAAAAATGATATAGTAATTGCTGAGATTAGAGGGCATAGTAAGTCAGCATCCACTATTCAGAGAACAGAAGGGTTTAGTCAGGTTATTAACGGTTACTCAAGGATTAATGTTAAGTATAGAGTAGATACAGATTTATCTTTTGATGAAGCCTATGAACAAATGGCAGATATATTGAATGATAATAAAGTCAATGTAGTATTTACACACGAAAAAGATATATCTTATGGTGCTCTGAAAGCAATAAAAGATAAGGGACTAACAACAGGAAAAGATGTGATTATGGTAACAACATGTAATTCTGTTGATACTTCAATAATTAATCACAAGATAAGCTGTTTAGTCCAATCTTACCCTGTTACTCAAAGCCAATTGATTAAGGTAGTTAGAGACTATATGAATGGTATATCGCCTAAAAAAGTTATAAGTAAAGATAAACTAGTTATAGAAGATAAATAATATTTCTTAATATACTTAAATACATTTTTTGTTTATTGCATATTAGGAAATATTATGATATATTTGTAGGTGACAAGACACTTGTAAAGTCATAAAAATTACTGACGATAAGAAAAGGTGATACTATGATAGAAGATTTGAAAACAAAATTAATTAAATTGAAGAAAGAGAAGAATGCAGTTATCTTGGCACATAATTACCAGCTTGATGAAGTACAAGAAGTTGCTGATTACATTGGAGATTCCTTGGCATTATCAAAAATAGCTATGAGTGTAAAAGAAGATATAATTGTGTTCTGCGGTGTTAAGTTCATGGCTGAAACGGCAAAGATACTTTCACCTGATAAAAAAGTGATACTTCCTGTTCTAGAAGCAGGATGTCCAATGGCTGATATGGTAACAGCTAAAAAGTTGTGTGACATAAAAAAAGATTATCCTGATGCTGCTGTAGTATGTTACGTTAATTCTTCGGCAGAAGTTAAAGCCCAGAGTGATATTTGCTGTACTTCATCTAATGCAATAAATGTTGTTAATAGCGTTAAAGCCAATCAAATATTATTTGTGCCAGATCAAAATTTAGGATCATATGTAGCAAAACAGATAAGAAATAAAGAAGTAATCATGTGGCAAGGATTTTGTATCGTACATAATAGAGTAACAATCCAAAATCTAGTACATATAAAAGGAAAATACCCATATGCTCCTTTATTGGTACATCCTGAATGTAGACCAGAGATTATAGAAGAAGCTGATTTTATTGGTAGTACTTCAGAGATAATAAGAAAAGTTAAGAATCTAAAAGATAAGAAAATCATTATAGGAACAGAAAGAGGTATTTTATATACGTTGAAAAAACAAAATCCTGATAAAGAATTTATATTATTATCAGATAAGTTGAATTGTATGAATATGAAGAAAACAACATTAAAAGATGTAATAACTTCTTTAGAAAGTGAAACTAATATTATTGAGGTTGATGAGAGAGTAAGAAAAAAAGCATATGATGCTCTAAAAAAAATGATTTTATTATAAATTGTAGGTGATAGAATGAGAGAATATTTAATTCCTTTTGATACAAATAGTACACCTAAAGAATATACGGACGTAGTCATAGTCGGTTGTGGGATAGCTGGATTATATACAGCCTTGATGTTACCTTCTGATATAGATGTTACAATTGTCGCTAAGGAACCTTATAAAGAAACAAATTCATATTTGGCTCAAGGAGGGATAGCTGCTCCTTGTGATAAGATTAATGATACAAAAGAAATGTTTTTTAATGATACTATGGTATGCGGTAGAGGCGAATCTGATGTGGAAGCAGTTAGTATACTTGTTAATGAAGCTATGGATAACATAATACAGCTAGAAAAACTAGGAGTTCTATTTGATAAAGATTGTAATGGATTCTTATTGGGAAAAGAAGGTGCTCATAGTGTATCAAGGATTATTAGAGCAGGAGATTCTACTGGGAAATCTGTTATGGAAGCTTTATATAATCTAGCAAAAAAAAGAAAAAATATAAATATTAGAGAAGATATATTTGTAATAGATATATTGACATATGATAATAAGAGTATAGGTATTCTCATATTGGATGATGGAAATGTAAAATCAATTTTTTCAAAATATACCATTGTCAATACAGGCGGAATAGGGAATTTGTTTGATCAAACCACTAATGCAAAAGGTATTAATGGAGATGGTATCGCTATGATGTTGCGTGCTAATGGAATTGTTAGGAATATGTCATATCTACAATTTCATCCCACTGTATTTTACAATAATAGTTCTTATAAGCAAAGTTTTCTTATATCAGAAGCAGTAAGAGGTGAAGGAGCTTTACTTTATAATGAAAGAGGAGAACGGTTTATGGAAAAAGTACATCCAATGAAAGAACTGGCTCCTAGAGATATAGTATCATTGGCTATAATGCAACAAATCAAAAAACAAATAACACCATGCGTATATTTAGATATAACTCATTGGAATGTAGAAGCTCTAAAATTACGTTTTCCAACGATTTTTGGATTTTGTCAAAGAAATAATATAAATATGGCAAAAGATTTAGTCCCAGTTGCTCCTAGGATGCATTATTTTATGGGTGGAATAAAGGTCGATATTAATGGTCAGACATCAATCAATAATTTGTATGCTTGTGGGGAATGTTCATGTTCAGGAGTTCATGGCAAAAATAGACTAGCCAGTAACTCACTATTGGAAGCCATAGTTTTTGGAAGAAGGGTAGCAAGCAACATCCAGAAAAAAATATATGATTTTATAGATACCAATAAGGATATTAGGATTATTAATGTTGATGGGTCATATAAAATTATGGAAGACGAGCATATTATATCAAAATGGATGGGTCAATATTTTGGTATTGATAGGACTGTAGCTAAGGTTAAGCAACTTGAAAATAAGGTTAATAAGGTTTTTTGTAATGCTAAAAAAACTAGTATTATTTGTAGGGAAGAAATTGAAAAAGTAAATATGATCTTAGTTATAAAAGCAATAATAAACGATGATCTAAACAAAAATATAACCAAGAAAATAAACTTGAATTAATAGGTGATACATGACAGGAGGATATAATGGTTTTACAGCAAAAAATTGATAAAATAATTATTTTAGCTTTAGAAGAAGATATGAATTATGGTGATATCACTACTGATACATTGATTAGTGATGACCAAAAAAGTAATGCTGTATTAGTTGCAAAAGAAGAAGGTATTGTTGCAGGATGTGAAGTGTTTTCAAGAGTTTTTAATCTAGTTGATAAAGAAGTTGAAATAAGATTTTCTACAAAAGATGGAGATAGCATTAAAGAGAAGGATATTATTGCAGAAATATCTGGTCCAACAAAAAGTATACTAAAATGTGAAAGAACTGCATTAAATATATTACAAAAGCTTTCTGGTATAGCTACAATGACTAATGGTCTTGTTAATGTTATAAATAAAATGTCAGTAAGAATTGTGGATACAAGGAAAACGACACCTGGTCTACGGACACTAGAAAAATATGCAGTGAGAGTAGGTGGGGGATATAATCATAGATTCAATTTATCTGATGCAGTTATGATTAAAGACAATCACATTAGAGCTGTAGGTAGTATAAAGAAAGCTATAAAAATTGCAAGAGAGAGTATTCCCCATACAATGAAAATTGAAGTTGAGGTTGAAAATCTTAAGCAGTTAAAAGAAGCTCTTAATGCACAAGCTGATATTATTATGTTAGATAATATGACGACAAGTATGATGAAAGAAGCTGTAATCATATCAAATGGTAAAGCTATTATTGAAGCGTCAGGCAATGTAAATATTAAAACTGTGAAAGAAATAGCAGAAACAGGTGTAGATATTATATCTGTTGGTTCAATTACTCATTCAGTAAAGGCATTGGACATTAGTTTGAAATTTAGATGAATATAATTTCTTTGAGTATAAAATTGATAGAACTAAATAATTGCTGATTCTATAGCAATTATTTAGTTCAACTTGCATAAATCTATAAAGTTACACCATTTTTGAAGATTGAAATTTCTTTTATACCATTTTTTTCACTGTTGACTTTTTCTCCTGAAGCAACACTAATTATATAAGTAATAAAATTTTCTAGAGCATTATCTATAGTCTGGTCATTAATCAATTCTCCTGCATTGAAATCAATCCAATGAGGTTTTTTATTATATAATTCTGAATTGGTAGCGACTTTTATAGTTGGTACAAAGCCACCGAATGGGGTTCCTCTTCCAGTTGTGAAAATTACCATTTGGCATCCACTAGCACCTAAAGCTGTTGTAGCTACTAAATCATTTCCAGGTGCAGATAGAATATTCAAACCAGATTTTTTAATCATATCTCCATAATTAAGGATATCAGTTATTAGAGCATTTCCACCTTTTTGAATACAACCTAGGGATTTATCTTCTAGGGTAGAAATGCCTCCTTTTTTATTACCAGGAGATGGATTTTCGTATATTGGTTGATTAAACCTTAAGTAATATTCTTTGTACTGATTTATTAATTTTACTAAATTATTGAAAGTTTCTTCATTAATTGCACGATTCATTAAAATGGTTTCTGCGCCAAACATTTCAGGTACTTCTGTTAATACAGTAGTACCACCATTTGCTACTAGAAAATCAGATATTTGACCAACTAATGGATTAGCTGTGATGCCAGAAAGTCCATCAGAACCACCACATTTTAAGCCAATAGTTAATTTGGATATTGGAAGTTCTAATCTTTCATCTTGTTTCATTGTTTCATATAATTCTTCTAATAGTTTAACCCCTTCGCTAATTTCATCATCAACATCTTGACATGTTAAAAACTTAACTCTGTTATTGTCATTAGGTAAGAACCTTTCCTTAAAGGATTCTATATTATTGTTCTCGCAACCAAGTCCTAATACAAGTACACCGCCTGCATTTGGGTGTACAGCTAAATCTCTTAAGATGTTAACTGTATTCTTATGATCTTCACCTAATTGAGAGCAACCAAAAGGATGTTTCCATATACAAATATCATCAATGCATAGATCATTAATACTTTTTTTGAATTTATTAACTATTAATTCGGCTGTTCCGTTTACACATCCTACTGTGGGGATTATCCAGAGTTCGTTTCTTATGCCGACTTTATTATTATATCTTTTATATCCTCTAAAAGTTTTGTTTTCTAATTTTTTATTTAGAGTTGATACTATTGGTTGATATGTATAATTTATAGTGCCTCCTAAATTAGTTTTTAGATTATCAATGTGTATATGAGTACCACTTTTAATATTTTTAGTTGCTTTTCCAATAGTGTACCCATATTTAATGATATCTTCTCCTTTTAGTAATGATTCAATTGAAATTTTATGGCCTTTTGGGATATTACTTTGCAGTGTAATATTCCACTCATCTTCATATAGATTTTTTCCTTTCGGCAAGTCTTTTAATGCTACTATTATATTATCTTTTTTGTTAATACGTATAAAATCTCTCATTATAGCACCTCTTTTATGGCTATATGCATTCCTTCTTTATCTATTATCTCTAGGTAATGAACTACTAATTTTTCTAAACCATCTATCTCAGTTAGATCAATATCCCAATAAGATTTATTTGATAAGATTGCAGCTGCAATAATTTCATAGGAAGCTTTTTGGATATTCCAAAGATTATTGAATTCTTCTATAATACTTTTATCGTCATTCAACCCAATAAGTTCTCCATTTATATTACCCTTGTAAAAATAAATTAAGCTGGCTAAAGAAAATATCAGCTTTTTAGGTAGTTCGTTTTGTTCTTTGATATATATTAATAAGGATGGTAATACTCTTGTTTTATATTTAGATATTGAGTTTAATGCTATACTTATTAAGTAATGATTGATGTAAGGATTTTTAAAACGATCAATTACTGCATTTGCAAAATCATATAATTCTGATTGGGGTAATGATAAAGTAGGTATGATTTCATTAAACATGATTTCTCTTACATATTGACCTATCAATTTATCCATAACACTATCTCTTACTGTTCTTAATCCATATAAATAAGATACAGGAACTAGTGAAGTATGAGCACCATTTAGTATTCTTACTTTTCTGGTTCTATATAAAGATATATCATCTACAAATTTTACATTTAATTTTACTGTATCAGCAGGGAATTCTTTTTTTATCCAACTTGGTGCTTCTATTACCCATAGATGAAAGTATTCACCTTCTACAACAAGCTTATCATTATATCCTAAATCCTCCGTAATTTCTTCAATCCTATCTTTAGGATAACCAGGTACGATACGATCAACGAGTGTGTTACAAAATTGATTATGATTAATAATCCAATCCTTGAAGTTATCATCTAGTTCCCATGTATCTATTAGTTTTAGGATGATTTCTTTTAGTTTGTCGCCGTTACGATCAATAAGTTCGCAGGGCATTATAATCATTCCTTTATTGATGTCTCCTTTAAAATATTGAAAACGATCATATAACCATCTTGTAAGCTTTCCTGGAAATGATTTTTGTATATTGGTATACTTATCTTCAGGTTCGAAATAAATGCCAGACTCTGTAGTATTGGATATAATAAAACGCATATCTTCATTTATTGCTGTTTCCAAATAATCATCAAAATCAGTATATGGATTAATGCCTCTGCTTATAGAAGAAATAATCTGATGTGAACTAATTTGTTTTCCTTTATTAATACCTTGTAAATATAACGTATATAATCCATCTTGTTCGTTAAGCATAGATATAAGACCTTGTTCTATAGGTTGGACAACTACTATAGATCCATTGAATATGTTTTCTTGATTCATCTTGTGTATAATCCAATCAGCAAATGCTCTTAAAAAATTACCTTCCCCAAACTGTAATACTCTCTCTGTATATTTTTTAGTGCTAATGACTTTTTTAGAAAGATTCATTAGTTGTTCCTCCTTTTTACTGGATGAATTTTATAATCATAAGAATCCATTTAAATATATTATAAAATGCAAAAGTAACAAATACAGCTTATATTTTGCTTGGTTGATTGATAAATACGCAAATATTGCTTTACTATATATATCTTATTCTATATACTTATGATAAGATTAATCATTCTTACTCATTATGGAATAATTATTATAAAGAATATAAGAAAAGGAATAATAGATGTGAATAATTTCGAGATACCTATTTTATTTGATGAAAAAATATTTTATGAATTTAAAGATAACAATAGATTTTTATCTTTATCTTACAATAAGATTGCTGGTAGTAAGAGAATGTTTGTTACTCATTTTCATCCATTTTATGAAGTTTATTACCTTAAGGAAGGAAGCGCTAATTATTTAATTGAAGGTGAACTATTAAGCGTTAAAGCTGGTGATGTTTTATTGATTAAACCTTATTTGTTACATAAAACACTTTATCCTAATAATTCTAATAATATAAGATATCTAATAAGTTTTAATAAGACTTATTTTAACTACCTGCCTGAAGATGATATTAGCTGGTTTTTACAAGTTTTTGGGCAATCTTATCCAATAATTAGATTAGATACAGAAACAAAGAGAAAATGGAATCAGAATCTGCAAATTATTAGGATGGAGGCAAAAGAAAAGAGAAATGGTTACAATTTTAGAATACATTCAATAATGCAGGAATTATTCCTCACGATTAAAAAGAATGGAAACTCTAAACCAACAATAAATAAAGATCTAACTACAACTGAACAAAAAATTCTTGAAGTAATAGGCTATATCCATAGTCATTATGAAGAAAAATTGAGCCTACAATTACTAGGAGAAAGATTCTATATTAGTTCTTACTATTTGTCTCATAGGTTTAAGTATATGACGAGTTATACTTTGATTGAATATATTCAACTGATACGTATAAAAAAAGCGCAAGAATTATTAGAAACAACTAAGTTAAGAACAATAGATATATGTGAAAATTGCGGATTCGGTAGCATATCACAATTCAATAGAGTATTTAAAAAAGTGTGCGGTATTTCACCTGGTAAATACAGAAGAAATAACGGGATGATATGATGGAAAATGTTAGGTTGTTATAATTTGAGAAACAAAGATATTTAAGGGGGCATACCATGAATAAACTATCAAAAGAATTATTTGAAAAGTGTCAGAAATATATTCTAGAGAATGGTAGAGAATTAGAACAACATCTATTCATAAATCATTTCATTGAACCTTGTGAACTAGATATTATTAAAGACTTGAAGGAATACCAAAATACGGACGGAGGTTTTGGTAATGGTTTAGAATCAGATTTTTCTTTACCCTATTCATCGGCTATGGCAACTTCTATCGGGCTTCGGTATCTGAGTAGATATGATAATCAAAAAGAAGCTGTTACAATAATTAAAAAGGCTATAGCATATCTAGAAGACACATATGTTCCTGAGCGTAAAGGTTGGTTTGCAGTACCTAGAGAAGTTAATGATTTTCCACATGCACCATGGTGGAATTATGACGAAGAAAAAGGAATGACGATTATTGATAAATACTGGGGGAATCCTTCTGCTGAACTTATCGGTTATTTATATAAGTACAGGGAATATGTTAATAGTTTAGAAGTGGATGATATACTGGAATATGCTATAAATAATATAAATGGCAAAGAAGTATACGAATCGCACCATGAGATTTATTGTTATTTAGTTTTGTATGCTACACTTCCAACAGAATCAGTAGATAAATTAGAGGGGACATTGGAAAAAGCGATAAGACAACTTGTTAATACTCAGGTTGATAAATGGGAAGATTATGTTCCAAAACCTCTAGATTTTATTAATGATCCAAATGAAACCTATGGTATTGATAAAGAAGCCATAAATACCAATTTAGATTATTATATAGACCGTATCATAAATGATAATATGATAATACCTAATTGGGCATGGAATAATTACGAAGAACAATGGGAGATAGCAAAAGTAGAGTGGACTGCACTTATTACCTTTAAAGTATTATGTACTTTGGACAAGTTCAATCGAATAGAAAAGTAAATTTTAAGATGAATATGAGGAGGCATTAAAATGTTATATGCGCCTGTAAATACCCTTCTTTTTTAAGTTCTAAAAAGAAGGGAGAAACAAAAAAATGAATAATCATTTTATAAAAACAGATACTCTAACAATAAAAGAAATTAATAAAATGGCAATACCCCTTATATTTAATTCTGTAATTGGTATGTTAATAGGACTTATTGATACAGCTATGATAGGAAGAATATCAATAGATGCTTTTGGAGCTGTTGGATTAATTAGCACAACTATTAATAGTATTACTGGTGTGTTAGGGGCTATAGCAATTGCATTTAATATAGCTGGAGCTAAAAACAAAGGTGAAAGAGATGCCAAAGAATTAATAGATAACTTTTTATCTGGTATCTTTACCAGTATATTCATAGGAGTATCAATATGGTTTGTATTATTGGGATTTGGAAATAGATTGCTTCAAGTGATTTTTGGATTACAGGATGTAATATTGCAAGAATCTGTTTCTTACATGAATCTATTTAGCATAACCATTTGTTTGAACATGATACTGTTTATGTTTTCATCATTATTTAAAATAATTAATACAACTAAATATTTGTTTGTTGGTAATATAACAGCAACAATAACTAATGTAATACTTAATTATATATTAATCTTCGGTAAATTAGGATTTGATCCTATGGGAGTTAGAGGAGCAGGTATTGCATCAGTTATATGGTACTAAATATAATGATATATATTAGTATCATATATATAAAGGAATTAGTAATAATTAAAGACATTTTATCAATTAATAAAATGATGAAAAAAGGGATCATTTTATTAAAAAATTCTTTAGCTTTGATGGGACAAGAAATATTGGAATCCACAATATTAGTAATATGTATTAATGCGATATTATCACGTATAGGAGTATTGGAATTATCTATTTATACATTGTTGTCAAGTGTTGTCAGTATTGTGTTAATGCCTATGTATTCTTATGCTTCGACAGCATTGACTCTTGTTAGTAAGAATTATGGCAAAAAACAGTTTGAAAAAATGTTTATAATACCTAAATTTTCATTGAAATTAGCTATGATATACTGTATCAGCATAGCTATCATATTAATAATTTCCAAAGAATATATAGTAATGTTAATAACAAATGATTATAACTTAATAAGTTATAGTCTTCAGTATTTTATAATTGCACTGTGTTCTTGTTTATTTAATATACCTAATAATATATATAAATATAGTTTACAAGGTATTGGAGATGATAAATGGGTGTTGCTTAATGCAGCAATAATTAATATTGTAGGCATTGGACTTATTTTGTTTTTAAGTACTATATTAAAAATGGGGATTTATGGAGTTTATATTGGGATGGCACTTAATTATATTATATTAAGTTTTAGTAATAGCTATCGATTTAACCATAGAATCGCGTTATATTCAGAAAAAAGTATATAAAAATTTATTTGTCCATACTATTGATTGTATCATATGTATGAACTACTTTATTAGTGAATGTTTAATATGACATACTGGTGTCATATTAAACATTGTATAATGGATGTAAGAAAACATATTAATCAAGGAGGATGTGTAATGAATTTTATAACTTTAACAAATGATAATATTGAAGATGAGCATATATGTTGTGCGATTTCAGATAAAAAATCAATTGAAGGATATAGAGCCAAGAAGAAGTGGTTAGCAGAACAGATTGAAGAAGGATATGTCTTTATTAAACTTGATGTTAGAGGTAAGGTATTTATTGAATACTGTCCTTCAGAGATTGCTTATTTGCCTCTAATAGCTAATGACTACATGGTTATTAATTGTTTTTGGGTATCAGGTAAATATAAAGGATGTGGCTATGGTAAAAAACTGTTGGATAAATGTATACAGGATAGCAGAGAAAAAGGGAAAAAGGGAGTAGTTGTGCTATGTAGCGATAAAAAAAGACCCTTTGTTTCAGATAAAAAGTTTTTTGTTAAACATGGTTTTCAGGTCATTGATACAGCACACCCCTATTTTGAATTACTATATCTACCTTTTGATGATAATGCTAATAAACCTAGATTTATTAGTACTGCAAAAGAAGGTATATGTGATGATAATGGTGGATTCAAAGTATATTACTCCAATCAATGTCCGTATATGAATTATTATATTAATCTACAAAGTAGTATTAGCCAAGAACATGGTATAAAATATGAGACAGTACTAATTGATAGTAAAGAAGAAGCAAAAAAATGTCCATCACCATTTACTATCTATTCGTTATTTTATAAAGGTGAATTTATAACCCAAGAATTAACAGCTGAGAAAAAGTTCACTAAAATTATTGAAGAACTAGAGGGTAAATAGAATGGAATTAGTACAAGCTAGAACAATTATAACTAAGACTAAAAAACCTGATTATTGGTTTGGATATGATTACAATATGAATATATATAGAGGCTGTAATCATGGGTGTATCTATTGTGATTCTAGAAGTGAATGTTATCATATTGAGAATTTTAATCAAGTAAAAGTTAAAGAAAATGCATTAGAAATTATTAGAGACCAATTAAGGAGAAAAGTCAAAACGGGAGTAATAGGTTGTGGAGGGATGAGTGACCCCTATAATCCTTATGAAAAGGATATGCTACTTACTAGAAATGCTTTAGAATTAATAAATGCATATGGTTTTGGTATAACAATAGCCACAAAAAGTTCTTTGATAACTAGAGATATAGATGTTATACAAGATATAAATCAACATTCGCCTGTATGTATGATGTTAACTATAACAACTGCTGATGATAGTTTAAGTAAGATAATTGAGCCTAATGTTAATGTATCGTCAAAAAGATTTGAGGCTTTAGCGACTCTAGCTGATAATGGTATATATACTGGAATTCTTTTAATGCCTGTATTACCCTTTATTAACGACACTGAAGAAAATATTATTTCAATTGTTGATAGGGCACATGAAGCAGGAGTAAAATTCATCTACCCTTATTTTGGTGTGACATTACGGCAGAATCAAAGGTGTTATTTCTATGATAAGTTAGATGAACATTTTCCAGGTATAAAAGAAAAATATATTAAACAGTATGGTAATAGGTATGGATGTAGAAGTAGAAATTATAAAAAGTTATGGAATGTATTTAACAAGTCTTGTAAGGATTATAATATATTATATAGGATGAGTGATATTATTAGTGCTTATAAAGCTAATTCTAGGCAGGTACAGCTTAGCTTATTTGATTATTGATTTATTATACTTAGACTTTTGCTAACAGTTATAGTAGAATTGATAGTATTAAGATGACAGTTGATTACCCTAAATTATTTTCTACATAGTATAAATTTATAGGGAGTAGTTATCATGCTACATTTTTCTAAGTATAAAAATTTAATATTAATTATTATTTATATTTTATTAGACCAGATTATCAAGTTATTAATAAATGTTTATTGGATTGATAATTATTATGATATAAATAGTAAAATGGCCTTTAAACCTATGTTAAATAAAGATTATTCATATGTGAATAGTACTTTTGGTATTGATATAAGTTTACAAATTCATATAATATTAATTATTTTAGTTCTATTGATATTAATTATAATCTACAAATATATATCAGCTAATAACCTTAACCTGAAAGTATTGGCTCAAGGATTAAGTCTATTAATTGCAGGATGTATTTGTTCTCTACTAGATAAAATATTATGGAGTGGAAGTTTGGATTATATATGTTTAAAAGGTTTACTCATATTGGATTTAAAAGATATTTATTTAATGATTGCAGAAATAATACTTATTATTTGGATAATCATTGAGCATGAATTAGTTACCAGATTAAAAATAAGGGATATTATTAAACATCTTAAAGAATCAATTATCAATACAAGATCAACTATACTTCATGATTATGTATTAAAAAATAAAATAAAAAAGTAATAAATTATATAATATAAGGGAGTTTACTAATATGAGATTATCACAATTACCCAATATAGGAAAAACGCTTGAAAAGGAGTTAAACGATATTGGTATACAAACAGCTGAAGAATTAAAAGCGATGGGTAGCATAGATGCAATAATTAGATTAAGTATACATGGTGACACATGTTACAACAAACTTTATGCTCTAGAAGGAGCAATCAGAGATGTTAGATGGCATCAATTACCCAAAGAATTAAGACAAGAATTAAAATGTAAATATGATGGAGTAAAAAAATAACATCATTTTGTAGTTTTTATAACCCGTAGTATTGACAAAAGTAAGGCATTTAATTATAATTTTATAATAGAAATGTATACCTCGTAAATGCGAGGATTTTTTTTTAATAGCTGAATGGAGGAAAAGGAAACAATGAAAAAGTACGGTTTAAATGAGCTTAGGAAAATGTATCTTGATTTTTTTGAAAATAAAAATCATCTAAAAATGAACAGTTTTCCATTAGTTCCTAAAAACGATAAAAGTTTGTTATTAATAAATGCAGGTATGACACCATTAAAACCTTATTTTACTGGTCAGGAAGTACCACCAAGTAAAAGAGTTACTACTTGTCAAAAATGTATTCGTACAGGTGATATTGAGAATGTAGGAAAAACTCAGAGACATGGTACTTTTTTTGAAATGCTTGGTAATTTCTCATTTGGTGATTATTTTAAAGAAGAAGCTATAGAGTGGGCATGGGAATTTGTTACAAAAGTACTTGAATTACCTGAAGATAAATTATTGGTATCAATTTATCTAGAAGATGATGAAGCAGAAAAAATTTGGCATGAAAAAATTGGTTTACCAAAAGATAGAATAATTAGATTAGGAAAAGAAGATAACTTCTGGGAGCACGGTACAGGTCCTTGTGGTCCATGTTCAGAGATTCATTATGATCGCGGGGAAGAGTATGGATGTGGTTCACCTGATTGTCAAGTAGGTTGCGATTGTGATAGATATATGGAATTCTGGAATCTAGTATTTACTCAATTTGAAAAAACGGAAGACGGTAAGTATATTCCACTTGATTTCCCTAATATTGATACGGGAATGGGACTTGAACGACTTGCCCTTTTAATGCAAGATGTTGATTCAATATTTGACGTTGATACAATACAAGCTCTATTGCAAAAAGTATGTGAAATGGCTAATATCAAATATAGAGAAGATCCACAAAAAGATATCTCGATAAGACTTATAACAGATCACATTCGTTCAGTGAGTTTTATGATTTCTGATGGTATTTTACCATCAAATGAAGGTAGAGGATATGTTCTTAGAAGATTACTAAGAAGAGCGGCAAGACACGGTAAACTTCTAGGTATAGAAGGCAAATTCTTAACTAAGTTATGTGAAACAGTTATAAAAGTTTCTAGAGATGCTTATCCTGAATTGCAAGAAAAGAAAGATTATATTACGAAAATTATTACTGTAGAAGAAGATAGATTCAATGAAACAATAGATCAAGGTCTAGGTATCTTAAAATCTTATATTGAAGAATTAGAAAAAGAAGGTAAAAAAGAGCTTTCAGGTGAGAAAGCCTTTAAATTATATGATACTTATGGTTTTCCTGTTGATTTAACAAAAGAAATTCTGGAAGAAAGTGAATTAGTTGTTGATGAAGATGGATTCAACCAAGAGATGGAAAAACAAAAAACAAGAGCTCGTGAAGCAAGATCAGAAAGTAATTATATGGGTGCAGAAGAAACGGTTTATAATAAATTAGATGCTTCAGTAGTATCAAATTTTATTGGATATGATAATTTGGAATACAGTTCTACAATCAAAGTTTTAACCAATGAACAAGATATTGTAGACGTATTACAAGAAGGATCTAAAGGAACTATATTTGTTGAAGAGACACCATTTTATGCTACTAGTGGTGGACAAGTAGCTGATGTTGGATATATGACAACTGCAACAGGTAAGTTTAAAGTTGAAGATGTAGTGAAGATAATGGGAAATAAGATAGGTCATGTAGGTGTAGTTGTAGAAGGAAGTCTTAAGGCTAATCAAGAAACAGCTTTAGTTGTTGATGAGATTAACCGTAAAGCAACTGCTAAGAATCATAGCGCAACTCACTTATTACAAAAAGCATTAAGAAATGTTTTGGGTAATCATGTTGAACAAGCTGGTTCACATGTAACTCATGATAAATTGCGTTTTGACTTTACACATTTTCAACCATTAACAGAAGATGAAATAAAACGAGTTGAAGATGAAGTTAACTTGAAAATAATGGAAGGACTTAGTATTACAACTAGGGAAATGTCCATTGATGAAGCAAAAAAATTAGGAGCTATGGCTTTGTTTGGAGAAAAATATGGTTCAAATGTAAGAGTGGTTAACATGGATGATTATAGTATTGAACTATGTGGTGGTACACATCTATCAAATACTTCAGAAGCTGGAACCTTCAAGATTATTTCAGAAACCGGGGTTGCTGCAGGTGTTAGAAGAATAGAGGCATTAACATCTAATAATGCTATCAACCACTATAAAAAACTAGAGTCATTAATAAAAGACTTCTCTAAACTACTTAAAGCTGAGCCTTCAATGTTAATTAAGAAAACAGAACAGCTAATTGAAGATAACAAGAAAGTTAAACAAGAGAATAAAAAATTAAAAGCAAAACTTTCAAAAGGTGCTGCTGATGATTTATTGAATAATGTTGTAGATATAGATGGAGTCAAGCTGTTAGCTGCAAATATTGAAGAACAAGATATGAATGGGCTAAGAACCCTTGGAGATAGCTTGAAACAGAAACTTGGTGAAGGCGTAATAGTATTAACAACATCTAAAGGCGATAAGGTTAGTTTGATTGTTATGGCAACTGATGAAGCTATCAAAAAAGGAGCTCACGCAGGAAACTTAATTAGAGAAGTAGCTAATGTTGTTGGTGGCGGTGGCGGTGGTCGTCCTAATATAGCACAAGCAGGAGGGAAAAATCCTGAAAAAATAACGGAAGCATTAGATAAAGCGAAAGATGTATTGAAAAACCAAATAAACTGAAATACTTGATTAAGTAGATGAAGCCTAGTATTAATATTAGATAAATATACTAGGCTTTACTAAATTATATAAGTGCTTCATTTGTATATTTCTAATAATATTCAACTTTAATCTTTGATATACTATTGAATTTTACTATACATAATGAAATGAAGGGATATCATGAAGAAGATAAGAAAAATTAGTGTAGTTATAATTTTTGTACTTGTACTTAGTGGTTGTTCTAATAGTTCATATATAGTTAAATATGAAAATGATAAAATTGCTTCAAGAATTAATGTAAATATAGCGAAAGATATGGTAGATAAACCTTTAGTTAATCATAAGATAAGCAATGTGACATTGACAGCTGTTGGAGATATAATGTTTCATAAATGGCAATTGTACAGAGGTTATAATGTATCCACTGATAGCTTTGATTTCGTTAATTCCTTTAGCTATGTTGAAGATTATCTAAAAGATTCTGATTATACAATTGGAAATCTTGAGACTACATTAGCCGGAAGATATAAGGGTAGAAATATTAGACCTGAAAATGCATATCAAGGTTACCATGGTTTTCCATGTTTTAATACTCCCGAAATATTAGCATACAATATGAAAAAGGCTGGTTTTGACTTAGTATCCACAGCAAATAACCATTCATTGGATAGTAAGGAAGAGGGGGTTATATCTACTTTGGATTTTTTAGATGAACAAGGAATAGCCCATGTAGGAACATATAGAAATGATGAAGAAGCAAAAAATGTATTTACCACTACTATAAAAGATATAAATTTTGCATTTTTAGCATACACATACGGGACTAATGGGTTCGATGTACCATTAGATAAGCCTTATCTAATAAATACGCTAGATATGTACGATAATGCCAAAATTGAGGAAATGCTTCAATCGGTTAGGAAAGCTGATGAATCAGGAGTTGATTTTGTTGTTGCAATAATGCATTTTGGTAATGAATATTTTGATTTTCCTAATTCCCATCAAAGAAAAATGGTTGATAAATTATTTGAAGCTGGTGCGGATATTATTATTGGAAGCCACCCTCATGTTTTACAACCATTAGAAATTAGAGAGATAGAGAATGCTGATGGAACTACAAGAAAATGTGTTGTTATATATTCATTAGGCAATTTTATATCATCGCAGAGATATACCAAGCAATATCCTTCACAAACTGATGTAAGTACTATTATGGGTATTAATTTTGAAAAGATAGATAATCACAAACCCAAAATGACGAGTATTTCTTTTGTTCCTACTTGTACATTTCGAAATTCACGAGAATTAGCAGTTTTACCAGTGGATGAGATTCTAGATAAAATGGAAGCTTATAATCTTGATATTAATGAATACGGTATGAATAGATTAAAATATGCAAGAGCTAATACAATTAAGCATTTATTAACTTATATAGATAAAGAATATATTTATAATAACTATAAGTACACTATCTCTTTAGATTAAGAGGAGTATAGGAAGTATTGATTAACAATATATACTATAATAACTATTAAGTTTTCAAAAAACATATTGACGTATTTCTATAATATGATATAATCTAATATAGTGCTAGATAATTAACACCCCAATAGTTGTGAGGTAAGGCACAAATTGCAACTGGAGGGAGGTAGGAGTTGGCTATGTCAAACATTGTTATTAAAGATAATGAAACCCTAGATAGTGCACTCAGAAGATTTAAAAGAAGTTGCGCAAAAGCAGGGATTATGCAGGAAATTCGTAAAAGAGAACATTATGAAAAACCTAGCGTAAAACGCAAAAAGAAATCTGAAGCTGCTAGAAAACGCAAATTCTAATTAAATTTAAAATTTGAGGATGATTTTATGTCATTAAAAGTTCAATTATTGCAGGATATGAAATCCGCAATGAAAGAAAAAAATACTTTACGTAAAAACACTATTCAGCTAGTCCGCTCAGCCATTCTTCAGGAAGAAAAAGACAATCACGTTGAATTATCTGATGATGATATTATTAATATAATATCTAGTCAGGTAAAGAAGAGAAAGTCAAGCCTTCCTGAATATGAAAAAAGTGGCCGAACTGATTTAGTTGATGACTTAAAAGTAGAAATTAACATTTTGATGTCTTATTTACCCAAACAGTTATCAGATGAAGAATTAATTTCAATAGTTAAGTCAACTATTGAAGAAGTTGGTGCTTCATCAATGAAAGAAATGGGTAAGATAATGTCTGCTATTATACCAAAAGTACAAGGTAAAGCAGATAATAAAAGGGTAAGCGAAATAATTAGAAGTATCTTAAAATAAAGCTGTTGATTTATCAACAGCTTTTTTAGTTGCTTTTTATTATGTATATTGAACTTATCCAGCTATTTAAATTTAACTTATAGAATATTAGATATACAATAAACATATTTATGTATAAAGGAGGGGAATATGAGTTGGAGGTTACCCTTCAACAAGTTGAGAGGATGAATGACAATTAAAAAAAGGAAAAATGAGAAAAACAATGATAAAAAATTTCATATAGCAGAAATGTTAGAAGTACCAAGAGATGTAGCGCTTGGTGATTCAATTATCACTCTTACTGGAAAACGAGAGATGCTTATTGAAAATTATAAAGGAATAGTAGAATATGATGAACAATTATTAAAAGTGAAAACTAAAAATGGAATAATAGAATTAGAAGGTAATCATTTCTTAATTACATATCTTACAGATGAAGAAATCAAGATAACTGGTCAAATCAAGAAAATCAAATATTAAGATTAAGTAAATCAAATAAAATAAAATTCGAAAAGGAAGAAGGGTGACATTTGCTTCTTGAAATATGGAAATATCTAAGAGGCTATGTTATTATAAATGTAAGTGGCTTTTCACCTGAGAGATTTATCAACCTATGTGCTAATAGAGGTATATATATATGGAACGTTAAAAGTGTTAATAATGGGTTTAATCTATATATTAGTGCAAAAGGATTTAAATTAATACGTCCCCTTGTCAAAAAAACAGGATGTAAGGTGAGAATAACCAGAAAAATAGGTTTGCCTTTTAGATTTCTGATCTTTAGGAAAAGAAAGATATTCCTATTTGGTATGATCATTTGTATGGCAATAGTCTTTTTGTTATCTTTATTTATATGGAAAATTGATATTGAAGGTAATTCTATGTATACAGATGAACATCTTATTAAATTTCTTAATACTCAATCACATTTTGTTGGGATGTGGAAAAAAGATGTTAAGTGTAGTGATTTGGAGAAAATACTACTTAAGAATTACGGTAATATTAATTGGGTAACTTGTGAAATGACAGGAACCAAATTATTTATTCAAATTGAAGAGGGTCGAAATAATATTGAGATAGAAGATCTAAGTAAACCTTGTGACATTCTGTCAAATACAAAAGGTGTTATTGTTTCTATAGTAACTAGAACAGGCTCTCCTATGGTAATTAAAGGAGATGTTGTTGAAGAAGGAGATGTACTGGTTTCAGGAACATTAGAAATAAAAGAACTCGAAGAGATTAAAGCAATTGAATTTACACATTCTGATGCTGATATTTATATGAAAACAATTTATCCTTATCATGATTCAGTTGATTTAAAGTATGTAAATAAGATATATACTAATAATAAGAAAAAAGATGATTCATTAAAAATATTAAATTTTAAAATAAATTTATTAAAACCTAGAATTAAATACAGTAAATATGATAAAATAACCACATGTGATGAAATTTGTTTGTTCGACAACTTTTATTTGCCAATAAGTATTGACAAAACTTCATATGAAGAATATAAATTAATAGAAGAAACTTATACAAATGAACAAGCAACCAATATAATAAATGAAAATATAACAAGGTATACGAAAAAACTAGAAGATTCTAATAAGCAAATAGTTAATAATGGAATTGAAATTGTCGAATCACCTGATAAGATAGTTGCAGATGGGATTATAGTAGTGATAGAAAAAATTGGCGAAAAAAAATACTTTGATGAAAATGAGCGGAGGCAAGGATATGAAGAATACTTTAGAAAAGACGATACAAATACCCCATGAAATAATAGTAAATGTATTTGGTAGATATGATAGTAATATTAAGATTATAGAAAATAAGTTAGGTGTTAACATCATAAATAGAGATAATGAAGTTAAAATAATTGGAGAAAATAAAGCTGTCAATATTGCAAATAGAGTAATTAAACAATTAATTGATACTGCAAATAAAAAAATAGAAATAACAGATCAAAATGTTAATTATACTTTGTCGTTATGTGAAAAACAAAAAGAAGAAGAAATGAGTAAATTAAATGATGATTTAATATGTGTAACACCAGGTGGTAAACACATAAGACCTAAGACATTGGGTCAAAAAAAATATATTGACCTAATTAGAAAAAAAATGATTGTATTTGGAATTGGTCCAGCGGGTACAGGTAAAACTTACTTAGCAATGGCTAATGCTATAACTGCATTTAAGAATAATGAAGTTAATAGGATTATTCTCACTAGACCAGCCATAGAAGCTGGTGAAAAATTAGGATTCTTGCCAGGTGATTTACAAAGTAAAATAGATCCATATTTAAGACCTTTATATGATGCACTATATGAGATTATGGGAGCAGATGCATTCTTAAAAAATATGGAGAAAGGCTTAATAGAAGTAGCCCCCTTGGCGTATATGAGAGGAAGAACCCTTGATAACAGTTTTATTGTATTGGATGAAGCACAGAACACTACTCCTGCTCAGATGAAAATGTTTTTAACAAGAATAGGATTCAATTCAAAAGCTGTTATTACAGGAGATGTAACACAAAAAGATTTACCAAGTGGTCAGAAATCTGGAATAGAAGTAGCATCTAAAATACTTATGAATATTAATGATATAGGAATAGCTAATCTAACTAGTAAAGATGTTGTAAGACATCCATTAGTTCAAAAAATAATAAATGCTTATGAAAATTACGAGAATAAAAACAATAAACGATAATATGGGGGAAAGCTATGAAAACAAAAGAAAATCATAAGTCGAAGATAAGTTTGTTAATTACTTTTTTAGCATTATTTGCAGTTTTAGTTACAATTGCATCAGCTGTAATAGCACTAGGTAGTAGTGATTTCTTTATTAAATTAAGTGTGGGATGCTTTGTAATTCTGTTGTTTGTTATGTTATATGTATATATATACTTTTTTAATAAAGATTTACTTAAGTATAAGAATAAAATATTACTATATACATGTATATATATTATCTTAATGATTGTAGTAGTGTCTATGAATAGATTGCCCTATCTTCTTATACCAATACCTATAGCGGGTATGTTGATAGCTATTATGATTGACAATAGATTAGGAATTATGACAAATATTTTATTAACTATAGTGGGGCTACTTGTAAGTGGTAGCGGTATAGAATTCTTCTTGTTCTATACAATAGCTGGTACACTATCTTGTTTGATGATAACACAAGCTAAAAAGAGAAATAAAATTGTTTTTGTATCGGGTTATTTATGTATTGTTAATATTGTTTTAGTAGTACTAATAAATCTTTATCAAAATGGAAATTTCTCTGATTTTAATGTCACTGACATATTCTATGGAGTTCTTAATTCCATATTTTCAGTAATAATTACTATAGGAAGTTTGCCTTTATGGGAGACATTGTTTGATGTATCTACACCATTGAAACTGCTAGAATTAACTAATTCGGATCAAAAATTGATACAAAGATTATTGTTAGAAGCTCCAGGTACATATCATCATAGTCAAATGGTATCAAACTTAGCTGAAACTGCAGCTAATGATATTGGTGCAAATGCATTATTAGCTAGGACAGGAGCTCTATATCATGATATTGGTAAATTGAAAAATCCAATGTATTTCACTGAAAATCAAGATGGAGTTAATCCTCATGATGAATTAGATTCTGCTGCAAGTGCTGAAATAATAATTAATCATGTAGAGTATGGAGTAAAACTTGCTACGGAAAATCATTTACCAAAAGCGGTTAGAAGTATTATTAAGCAGCATCAAGGGGATACTTTAGTTAAATATTTTTATTTTAAAGCAAAAGAAAATAGCGATGGTTTTGATATAGATGAAAATGATTTTAAATATTCAGGACCAAAACCACAAACTAATGAGGCTGCTATCATTATGTTAGCAGATTGTGCAGAAGCTTATATACGTTCTTTACCAGAAAACAAAAGAAATTTATCTAATATTGAAAAATGTATAGAAGAAATTATTAATAATAAATTTGCTGAGGGGCAATTAAACGAATGTAATCTTAAAATAAAAGAACTACCTATTATTGGCAATTCATTTATGAAGGTGTATAATGGATTATACCATGAAAGAGTAAAGTATCCAGATAACAAAGTAGGAGGAAATGAAGTTGTCGATAATAATAAATAATAATCTAGAACAAAACTTTAGTAAAGAATATGAAAATATGATTAATAAAGTAATTGATGTCTCATTAGATCAAGAAAAATGCCCATATGAAGTAGAAATAAGTATAACAATAACTAACAACGAAGAAATAAGAAAAATCAATAAAGAATATAGAGATATGGACAAGCCGACTGATGTATTGTCATTTCCGTTAATCGATTTTAGTGAACCAAGTAAATTTGATGATATTGACGCTAGTAGTGACGAATGGTTTGATCTTGATACAGGAGAGCTTATGCTTGGTGATATAATAATATCCCTTGAAAGGGCTAAAGAACAAGCTAAAGAATATGGACACTCACTTGAAAGAGAAATTGGTTTTTTAACAGCTCATAGCATGTTACATTTAATGGGGTATGACCATATAATAAATGAGGAAGAACAAGTTATGAATGTAAAACAACAACAAATCTTAAATGAAGTAGGTCTTAAACGATGAAAAACAGACATTTAACAGATAGTTTTAAATGCGCATTTAGAGGTATATTTCAGGCTTTTAAAACTGAGCGAAATTTTAAACTGCATGTTTTAGCAATGGTTATAGTTTTGATATTTGCTTGGTATTTTAATTTCAATAGGTATGAGTATATAATACTTGTTATAACTATTATTATAGTCATAATCACTGAATTATTGAACACAGCTGTGGAATATACAGTGGATTTAGTCTGTGGAAACCAGTATAGTCAATTGGGCAAATACGCAAAAGATATTGCAGCAGGTGCAACTTTATTAGCTGCTTTCGGTGCAGTAATTATTGGATGCATATTATTTATACCCAAAATATAAATAATTCATTTAATGATATACAAAAGTTTCAGATTTAATTTTACTAAAGAAGGGTATGAAAATAAAATGAATAAAGTACTAAATAAAGCTATAATGAAGGTAATAATACTAGCAATGATTCTAACAATGTTTACAATAACTGGTTGCAAGAAGAAAGTATCTGACACAAGTATAAATGAAAATGCTGATAAAGAAACAAGTATAATAGATGACGAAGAACAAGAGAACAATACAGTAGATGTTAATGATAATAAGGAAAACCAAGAAGTTGAAGAAGTCATTAACGATCATGAAGGAGAGGTAATCAATACTCTAACAGGCGTATGGATAAGTGAAGAAGCCGCAAGCAGAAGACCAATAGGGATAATGATAAATAACTTAAAAGCTGCTATGCCTCAGAGTGGGATTTTACAAGCTGATATTGTATATGAAACACTTGTTGAAGGTGGAATCACAAGATTATTTGCTATATTTAGAGATTTTGATGCAAAAAAGATTGGACCTGTTAGGAGTGCAAGACATTATTATCTAGATTTTGCTTTTGACCATGATGCTATTTATGTTCATTACGGTAAAAGTACTTACGCAAAAGAAAAATTTAAAGAATGGAATTCTCCTCATCTAGATGGTTTGTCAGGGTTAGATGCAGTAATGTGTTATCAAGATCCTAAGAGGGTTAGACCTCATAGTACATATACAAGCGACGAAAAATTATTGGAAGCATGGAAGCAAGTAGGTTATAGAGAAACCAATAAAGAAGATTTTGAAGCTAAATTTAAGTTTTCGGAAGAAGAGATAACTTTGAATTCGGATTTAGAAGCTACATATATAGATTTACCATATTCTAATTATGAACAAAAACCATGGTTTGAGTATAATGAAGCTGATAAATTATATTATAGATTCCAATTTGGTGATAAACACATTGACAGAGAGACTGAAGAACAACTGAAATATAAGAATATAATAATTCAATTTGCTAACATATGGACAATAAAAGGAGATATATATGGTTGTATGAATATGAAATTAATAACTTCTGGTGATGGATATTATATAACCAATGGAGAAACTCAAAAAATAACTTGGAAGAAACCATCTCATTATAAACCAACATTATATTATAATGAAAATGGAGAAGAAATCAAAATAAACAAAGGTAAGACTTGGGTATCAGTATTTCCTAAGAATAGAAAAAGTAAAATTACTTTTACTAAATAATTATTGTTTATAGTTATTAGATATATGAAAGGATATGATATTGTATGAATTATAGCGAATTAGTTAATGAAGCTATGAAAGCAAAAGAAATGGCCTATGTGCCTTATTCAAAATTCAAGGTAGGAGCTGCGGTTATTACAAAAGCTGGTAAAATATATACTGGATGTAATATTGAAAACGCTTCGTTTGGTGCAACAAATTGTGCTGAAAGGACTGCACTATTTAAAGCTGTATCAGAAGGAGATAGAGAATTTGAGGCTATCGCTGTTGTCAGTTCAAGTGGAGATTATACACCACCTTGTGGTATCTGTAGACAAGTGCTAGCTGAGTTAATGCCTGAAGGTAAAATTATCTTGGCTAATGATAAGGGAGAAACTAGAGAATATAGCATTGAAGATTTATTACCTGTAAGATTTGAATTATAACTATAATTTTTTAAAATCATTATTAATGAATTGATATAAAAGCTATAGTATTAGTCAACAATATAAGCTGATACTATAGCTTGATTTATTTAAAAAATTAGATAACTTATTAATTATAATGTAAACTTAATTTGAAAAATGTAAAATTATAGTATAAAATATAATACAAATAGACTTTATTTTATTTTTTTGAGGTGTAAAGATGAATAGTTTGAAGCAAAAGAGAAAAGGCGGAAATTTAGCAGTACAAGGTGCAATACTTGCTTTTGCTGGGATAATAGTAAGGCTAATTGGCTTTGCTTATCGTATTCCATTAGTAAATACAATAGGTGAAGAAGGTATTGGATGCTATAGTAAAGCATTTGATATATACTCATTTGCCTTAATGGTATCATCTTATGGACTCCCAGCTGCTGTATCTAAGCTTGTATCAGCTAGAATAGCTGTAAAAAAATATAAAGAAGCACATAAGATATTTATTTCCGCAATAGTCATAGCACTTATTGTTGGACTGATATCAGCAAGTATAATGTTTTTTGGTTCTTCATTATTGGCTGATTTAGTTTATAGTGAAAAATCTAAATATGCTATTAAGGCTCTATCGCCGACATTGCTTATATTCTCAATAATGGCTGTATTAAGAGGATATTTCCAAGGTATGAATACTATGATACCTACGGCTATTTCACAGGTTATTGAACAGATATTTAATGCGATTTTTAGTATAGTTCTAGCTAGTATTCTGCTTGTAAAAGGTTATGAGTGGGGAGCAGCTGGTGGAACATTAGGAACAGGAATAGGTGCTTTTGCAGGATTATTAACTTTGAGTGGTATTTATTTGATGTCAAGGAAAGTGTTCTTGAAAAGAGTGCATAAAGATAGTAATTCGGATTCAAGTATTACTCATTTTAGTTTTGGAAAACTAGTTGTTATGACTTCATTACCTATAGTGATTGGAAGTGCAACTTTTCATTTTACTAACTTAGTAGATATGTTTATGTTTAATGATGCCCTTCGTTTTCACAATTATACCCAAGAAATGTCAGATACATTATATGGTATACTAAATGGTAAATATAAGATTATTATTACCCTTCCAGTATCCATTGCATCAGCTTTAGCTGTGGCTACCATACCTAGTATTACTACATCAATAGTATTAAAAGATAAAAAGCAGATAAAAAGAAAAATAAATATGGCTATTAGATTCACCATGTTTATAGCTATTCCATCATGTGTAGGTTTATTTATATTATCAGAACCTATAATAAAAATGTTGTTTGGTATCAGTAATCTTGAAAAAGCTTCTTTGTTGCTTAAAATAGGTTCTATATCAGTTGTGTTTTTTGCTTTATCAACAATATCCATTGGGGTTTTACAAGGAATGGATAGACTAAGGGTACCAGTAATAAGTGCTCTGAAATCTTTGCTTATTAAAATTGTTTTTAACGTAATACTTCTATATGTCTTTGATACTAACTTAATAGGAGCAGTAATTACTAATATAATTTTTGCATTCAGTTCAGCATTCTTTAATATGCGAGCTATAAAAAAATATACTAGGATGAAATTTGACATAATGAAAACTTATGTTATTCCCACTATTTCTGCACTAGTTATGGGTTTAAGCTGTAATATAGTCTATACTTTATTTGGAGCAATGAGAATCGGTAATACAATCTCAACATTAATATCAATTTTAGTAGGGGGATTTGTATATCTAATACTATTGATTAAATTAAAAGGGTTGGATAAAGAAGAGTTATACTCAGTTCCAAAAGGTGAATCAATAATTAGATTATTGATCAAGATTAAATTATTAAAATAACTTCACTTAAACTAAATATAGAAGATTTCTTCAAAAATGTATAAAATTAGTATTTATTGTAAATAATTATACCAAAAGTACTCGTAAGGAGTGATTTTGGTGAGAAGTAAAAAAATACTTGTTATTGCTTCAGTTATTTGTATTATTGCAATCAGTATTATTGCAGTAAATAGATTTTATGGATACATTTTTAATGAAAACACAGCAGAAGAACAAGGTGATGGAATAGTACTTGATGATAATGTAGAAAAAGGTAGTATAAAGAAAAATATATTAGAAAATAAGGGTCAAGATTTAATACCAGAAGATAACTTAAAAGAAAAGATTACAGAAATTGAGCCTATAGCTAGTAGTAAAAATAATGATGATGTAGTTTCTGTAGATACTGTTAAAGAGCCTAAGATTATGTCTTCAACACGTATAGAATATCAAAATTATTATACATTAGACGATAAACTAGAGATTGAAAAAGAAATTGAACCACCATACTATATGATAAATTTAACAAGAGAACAAGTAGAAGAGTTTTATCCTGAATTTCAACTAATAGCTTTTTCGCCAGATAAGGTTATACTAAGAAGAATCATTGAAGATCGTTCAGATAAATATTATGTTATTAAAAGATATAATACCAATATTGGAGTATTTCATGATTACAGAGATAAAGGAGAAAACATTGATGTAGATGAATATCTAAGAGATACAATTGATATACCAGTTAATGATTTGGTTTGGGAAGAGCAAGAAAAACTAAATAGTGGCATTATTGTATATGGTGAAGAAGAATTATCACAAAGCCTAAAAAAATTATGGCAGCTATACAGATTGAATCAAAGTGGGAAATATATTTTGCAAGAATACAATGGTGTCATGGGAGTATTCTATGATTATAGACAAGATGAAAAGTATTCTTCTGATTTACAGAAAGATAAATTAAATGAATTACTAAAAAACTATTTAAGAAAAGTAATAGAAACACCTGTTAATGGTTTAGAAGAAGAATTAATGAATAAATTAAAAGAAGGAATTACTGTCAATAGCGAAGTAGAACTTATTAGGTTATTAGAAAATTATACAAGTTGATAACTATGTTAACTAATAATAGGCTATTAGTTTAATGAATACGTTGTACAATGAGAAAAAGTCTCTAATTGATTAATTAGGGACTTTTTTAAAATGGGTTATATGTATGAATTATGATTGATTTCATGCAACTAATGAAAGTTTACAGTACTTATTAACTATGATACACTAATAAATATGAATAATATTAACAGGTAATACTTGATTAATCGGGAACGTGAGGTATGCTTAGTATAATTATCATACCAACTCAAATCTATTAGAAGAAGGTGCTTTATGATTTATGTAAATAGTAATAATGAATTTCATCTTACAACGTCTAATACTAGCTATATTATGAAAGTATTGGAATCTAATCATCTATCTCATTTATATTATGGACGTAAAATAAAGAATAGAAATGATTTTAGTAATCTATATCATAATTACGTTACACCAGTTGGAAACGAAACCAATTATAGTAAGAAATATGAACATTTTTCCCTGAATACCACTACATTGGAATTATCAACTTATGGTAAATCTGATTATCGAGAACCTTCATTACATATAGAATTTAGTGACAATTCAAGAGTGAGTGATTTTCTATTTCATTCATATAACATATATGAAGGTAAAAAAGATATAGAGGGATTACCACATACTTTTCAGAATGAAGATACTGTTTCTTCACTGGAGATTACCTTATATGATCAAGTAATGGATGTATATGTGGTATTAAAGTATTCGGCTTTTTATGATAGAGATGTAATTACAAGAAGCATGAAAATTGTTAACGGTGATTTTGGCAAAATAAGAATTGTTAAAGCTATGAGTTTTAATGTTGACTTTGATAATTGTGATTATGACCTTATGACACTTGAAGGCAAATGGATTAGAGAAAAGCATGTACAGAAACAAAGACTTAGTAAAGGCGTATATTACATTAATTCAAAAAAATTCACTTCTGGTTCAGATCTCAATCCTTTCATGTGTCTAGCAGAAATTGATACTACAGAAGATCATGGTTCATGTTATGGTTTTTCTTTATTATATAGTGGTAATCATCAAGGATTAGCGGAAGTTAGTCCTCATAATCAAACTAGATTACAGATGGGAATAAATCCATTTGATTTTAGTTGGTTATTAGATAAAAAAGAAGAATTTCAAACACCAGAAGTAATAATGACTTATTCAAACAATGGAATAGGGAGAATGAGTAGGAATTTTCATGATGTAATTAATCATAATCTAATTCCTGTTAGGTGGCAATTCATAAAAAGACCTCTTCTGGCAAATAGTTGGGAAGCTGTATATTTCAACTTTAATGAAAAAAAATTATTGAAACTTGCAAAAACTGCCAAAGATTTAGGTATGGAACTATTTGTTCTGGACGATGGTTGGTTCAAAGGACGTAATGATGATACAACAAGTCTAGGAGATTGGGTTGAAGATAGAAAAAAACTTTCTAATGGTTTAGAAGGTCTTAGCAATAAAATTAATGAAATGGGTCTTATGTTCGGTCTCTGGGTAGAACCAGAAATGATATCACAAGAGAGTGACTTGTATAAAAAACATCCAAGCTGGGCTATAAAACTTGAAAATAGAGAACCTTCACTTGGAAGGAATCAACTAATGATGGATATGTCTAATCCTAATGTAATAAATTATCTATATAAACAACTAAGTAGCGTTTTTAGACGAGGAAAAGTCAAGTATGTAAAATGGGATATGAATAGGTCGGTAACTGATGTCTATTCCTCTTATCTACCAAAACATAGACAAAAAGAATTGGCACATAGATATATACTTGGATTATATGATTTATTAAGTCGTCTAAAGTCTGATTTTGAAGATGTTTTATTTGAAAGTTGTGCCAGTGGTGGCAATAGATATGATCTTGGAATGTTGTATTATATGTCTCAAACATGGGCAAGTGATAATACTGATCCTGGGGAAAGAATGAATATTCAATATGGTTCATCATTAATTTATCCTCTAAGTACACTTGGTGCTCATGTTGGATCTAATCCTTCACATCAAGTATTGAGACAAAATAGTATTGAATCAAGATTCAATGTAGCTTGTTTCGGATTATTGGGTTATGAACTTAATCTAAATAATTTATCTAATTTCGAGAAAAAGGCTATTAGGAAACAAGTAGAGTTTTATAAGAATCATAGGAAGTTATTACAATTTGGTACATTATATAGAATAAAATCACCATTTGAAACGAATTATGCTATTTGGATGGTTGTTTCTCAGGATAAAGAAGAAGCGATTGTGGGTTATTATCAAAAGCTGCAAGAAAGCAACAAAAGTTTAGAAACTATCAAATTAAAAGGTTTAAAAGAAGAATATATGTATCATCTAGAATCAAGAGCACAATATATGAATATAGAGAGATTTGGTGAATTAATTAATGATTATGTACCTTTTAATGTAAAGACTAATGGTCTAGGTGGAATTGTTCATAAGACAATATCTGATAATTATATGTTCAACAATGATGTTCAAGAGTTAGATGAGTATGGTGATAGTTTAATGTATGCTGGGCTTAGACCTCTACAACAATTCAATGGGGCAGGGTTTAATGATAAGGTAAGATATATTGGGGATTTTGGTTCGAGATTGTATTACTTTAAAAAAATTGAAGATAAACAAGAATAATATATTGTTTATAAAATATCCTTGCAATCATATAATAAATAACTTAAAATAGGTTTATTATATGATGTGAGGTTTTTTTATGGCTAAAAATAAGATTATTATTATTGGTGGTGGAGCTTCAGGGTTAGTTGCAGCAATTATCGCAGCTAGAAATGGAGCAAAAGTCACTGTTTTAGAGAGAAAAGATAGAATTGGAAAGAAAATATTAGCTACAGGTAATGGAAGATGTAATTTAACAAATACAAACTGTTCTAGTAGCTATTTTCATGGAGGAAATAAGGAATTCATAACAAATATATTGGAACAATTTGATGTTGATGAAACATTGGAATTTTTTGATGAGCTAGGTATATATCCTATTACTCTTGAAAGTGGGAAAATTTATCCTAATTCATTACAGGCAAGTTCTGTTCTAGATGTATTAAGATTTGAAGCTGACAGATTAAAGATAAATATTGAATGCAATGAAGAGGTTACTAAGATTGAACGAAGCAATAACTTTGTCATTTATACAAAAGATAAAAAGTATTATGGGAATAAAATTATTATAGCAGCTGGTGGTAAGTCATCTCCAGACCTAGGTTCTAATGGAAGTGGATTCACATTAGCTAAATCATTAGGGCATACTATTACAAATCCTATACCTTCGTTAGTTCAACTTAAGTCGGGTGCTAATTTCTTAAAACAATTGAAAGGTGTTAAAATAAATGCATTAGCTAAAATCATTGATGAAAATAATGAAATGATACGTAAAGAATATGGAGAAATCTTATTTACAGAATATGGAATATCGGGTCCACCTATTTTACAGATTAGTAGAATTGCATCTGCTTTTCTTAATGATAATAAGAAAGTCACTGTTGACATTGATTTTTTTCATAAATTTTCAAATAAACAATTAGACCAAATTATTATTAAAAGATTGACATCTATGCCTAACAAAACAATACAAGATAATTTTATCGGTTTAATTAATAAGAAGTTAATCAATGTTATTATAAAAGAATCGGGTATAGTATCAAATAAAAAATCAGCTGATATTACTAAAGATGAGAGAAATAATCTTGTAGATATTATGAAGAAATTTACATTAATCATAACAGGAACTAATCAATGGAATCAATCTCAAGTTACAGCGGGAGGTATAATTACTAATGAAATAGACATGTTTACTCTAGAATCAAAAAAAGTTGAAGATGTATTTCTTGCAGGAGAGATTATAGATGTAGATGGTGATTGTGGAGGTTATAATTTACAATGGGCTTGGAGTACAGGGGTTGTTGCAGGTATAAATGCTAGTAAATGAAGAATTGATAAATTATATAATAATTGAATCATGAAAGGATAAGTTAGATGTTACGACTACAGCAAGTTAAGTTTGGTCTTGATCATAATGAAAATGATATTTATAGAAAAATTAGAAATGAATTAAGGATAAATGAGGATACTGAGTTTTCCTATACGATCGTAAAAAAATCTATTGATGCTAGGAAAAAGAATGATATAAAGATAGTTTATACTTTTGATATAAATATTGATAATGAAGATAAACTACTTGAAAAAAAAGGAAACCGTTCATTAAGTTATGTTGCTAACAAAAAATATGAATTTCCTAATAGAAATACCAATCTTTCGGATAGGCCTATAATAGTAGGCTCAGGACCTGCAGGACTTTTTTGTGCGCTTGTATTAGCTGAGAATGGTTATAAGCCTATTGTCCTAGAGAGAGGACAGGACATGGATAATCGAGTAAAAGATGTGGAGCAATTTACAATGACTAATGAATTGTCTACCAAATCTAATGTGCAATTTGGCGAAGGTGGAGCTGGCACGTTTTCAGACGGTAAATTAAATACATTGGTCAAAGATAAATTCCTAAGGAATAGAAAAGTATTAGAAGAATTTGTTGAAGGTGGAGCTCCAGAAGAGATATTATATTATAACAAACCTCATATAGGTACAGATTATCTTAGAAAAGTTGTTATAAATATCAGAAAAAAAATTATTGACTTAGGAGGAGCCGTTAGATTCAATAGCCAAGTTACCTCATTGTTAGTTGATGATGGTCATATATCCGGTGTGATTGTTAATAACGATCAAAAAATAGATTCAAGTAATGTTATTCTTGCAGTAGGACATAGTGCAAGAGATACATTTTCTATGTTAAAGGAAAAAAACATTCTTATTGAGAAGAAACCATTTGCTATAGGACTAAGAATTGAACATCCCCAGGATTTAATTAATAAATCACAATATGGAAGTAGTTATAAACATAAAAACCTACCTGTTGCTGATTATAAATTAACACATCATTGTAAAAATGGGAGAGGGGTATATTCTTTCTGCATGTGTCCAGGAGGATATGTTGTCAATGCTAGTTCAGAAGAAAGTAGAGTCGTTACTAATGGAATGAGCAATTATTTAAGAGATGCTGATAATGCCAATAGCGCACTTTTGGTAAATGTAACTCCTGAAGATTTTCCAGAAGAGGATGTACTTGCTGGTGTAGCTTTTCAAAGAAAATGGGAAGAATTAGCTTACGTTGCCGGAGGTAGTAACTATAATATCCCTGTTCAGCAATCATTAGATTTTATGAATAATAAAATATCTACAAGTATTGGTGATGTTCATCCTTCTCTTGAGAATAAGGCGACACTTTCTAATCTCAATGATTGTTTACCCAATTATGTTTGTGATGCTATAAAAGAGGGGATAGTAGTTTTTGATAGAAAAATAAGAGGTTTTGCTAGAAAAGATGCTATTTTATCAGGAGTTGAAACTAGGTCCTCTTCGCCTATAAGAATTATAAGAGATAAAGATTATGAAAGTAATATAAAAGGATTATATCCTTGTGGAGAAGGTGCAGGTTATGCAGGTGGTATCATGTCAGCTGCTATGGATGGTATTAAAGTTGCAGAAGCTGTAACAAATAGTGGTGTCAAATAATAGATAATAAAAGAACTTGTTAATTCTGTTTAGATAAGAATTTTCAAGTTCTTATTATTATAGTGTTTTAATTTAATTCAATGTTGTCTGTAATATAATAACTATATCCTTTTTTTATAAAGTATCTAGACATTTTTTTGCGTAATTTTTTGTTTGAGGTATACTCAATGACATATATATTTACACCGTTTTTATGAAGCCTATCAATGTGACTTAATAAGAAATCACAATCATCTTTGTCATTCACTGTCAATTCATTATTATCAAAGTCAATTTTACTAAAAACAGATTCATGGTTAACACCATAAACTAAACTAGAGATATCCGCATTTCTATTTAAGGAATCATTGAAAAATTCATACCCACCATTAGCAATAAGAGGTAAATTATATTGTTTATTTAAACGTGTTATTATATTCAATAATCCATTATATACCTCATCATTATTATATAGATAATAATTATCCAAATTATCAAGGAAAAACCCATCAATACCTTTATCACTCAAATCTTTAGCAAGAACATCTATAATGTAGTTACGACATTTTTCATTGGTCAAATCTAACCATTTTTCTTCAGGCCAATTTTCGTAATCATCTAAAGTCATATCTTTCAAATAATTATAATAAGGGCGAAAATCTTCGATTGATCCAATATTAAGATAACTATATACCTTAACATTTTTATTATGTAGAGTTGCTATTTGCTCATTATCATAATAGAAAGCATCAATGACAATCTCTTCATAATCGATAAATTCATCCATTGATTCAGGAGAACAACCAATGAAAACTCCATAGGAATTATTAAAAAGTGTGTTGCCAGACAAACAATATAGGAAAAGTGGAATTATTAATATTAGGGATAATAATCTTGTCATATAAACATGTCCTTTCTTATTTATTACTTAATATACATAAAATGCTATGAAGCTTCAAAAAACGACAAAAATAATTTACAAAAAAAGTTGACAATGTTATAATACAATATAATATGAAATTTTAATTATTAATAATATAATAGATTAATAATTAATAACAAAAATGAAATATCTATATAGTTAACAATAACAACTTATATTTATTTTAACAGAATAATAATTATTGTTAAAGTCTTTTTATCAAATATATTCTAAGTGATTGTACTTTATAATATTAAAGCTGAGGAGTGTTTCATGAAGACATTAGGAAAAGTATTAATAACTGGAGGATATGGATTTATCGGTTCTCATGTAGCGGAAAGATTCAGTAAAGAAGGATATAAAATTTATATAATAGATGATTTGTCATCTGGTAGAGCAGATAATATTACAATAAAACATAAACGATTCAATCTGGATATAATTGATTCAAAATGTGAAGAAATTTTTCGTAGTAATCGATTTGATATTGTTATACACCTTGCTGCGGTAACAGAAAGTTATGGACTTAACGAGTCACTAAATGAATATACAAAGTCTAATGTTCTTGGTTTATCGAATATATTGGAGCTTTCATCTAAATATAACGTATCTAAAGTTATATTTGCATCTTCAGATGCTGTATATGGTAATAAAGGTAATGGGCCATATACTGAGGAAATGAAGGTAATGCCACATACTTCTCTGGGTATAAGTAAAGAAGCAGGAGAAGGATATTGTAGGTATTACAGTAAACGTTATAACCTTGAAACAGTAATTCTTAGAATATCAAATGTATACGGTCCAAGACAGCAAAAACAAAATGGAACATTATTGAATATTTTGCAAAAAGTTTTTGATGGTGAAAAAATAGTTATCAATGATAATGGTTATGAATCAAGGGATTATATTTATGTTGAAGACGTAGCTTTTGCTATTTATCAATGTGCTGCAATGCGATGTCATGGTACATTCAATTTATCTACTAATACAGAAAATAGCTTAAATGATATTTTTGAATTTTTAAAGAAAGTTACAGATATTGATAATGTAACCTATGTAAATCCCAATCTAAACAATGGACAACATAGGTTGGATAATTCGCTGTTGATTGATACAATCGATTGGAAACCCAAATATTCTTTGGAAGAAGGATTACGAAAGACTTTGGTTTGGAATAAAATCCATAATGATGGAGTGGAGGATAATTCTGAAACAGAGGTAGAGAATACAGAAAGAGCCGGTCCTAAAATATTACCCTATCTCGAAAATTTGATAGGATTTTTAATTGTTGCTGTTTTTTCTTATATGCAACTATTACGTGAAGCCGTTGCGTATACTTATAATTGGGATTACAAGCTTATTTATATTATACTAATTGGAATTGTTTATGGAATAAAACAAGTCAGTATTGCAATAGCTCTTAGCTGTTCATTGCAGATAGTATTGTATTTATATACTGGTAGAGATATTATTTCATTTTTTTATGATGTAGACAATATTGCTCATCTAGCAATATACGTACTTATTGGTCTTATTATAGGTTATGTTATTGATCGTAAAAACAGAGATATTAAATTTACCAATGATGCATATGATCAGACTTTAGAAGACTATTCTTTTCTTAATAAGATATATGACCGTATTCTTTTACAAAAAAATAAATTGGAAAACCAAATTATTGATTCCAATGATAGCTTTGCTAAGATATATGAAACTACAGCTAAATTGGAAAGTGTTGAAGTAGAGGATATCTATACAGGAGCTATCAATGTAATTGAGAGTATAATGAAAACAGATAGAGTCACTTTATATATATTAGATAATACAAAACAATTTATGCGGTTAGTAGCCAAGTCCAAAAAACTAGGTAAAAGCATTCCAGTTTCTATTAAAGTTAACGATTATGCTGAAATACAAGATGTTATTAATAGTAAAGGTGTTTATGTTAATCGAAAACTCAAACCTGATATACCTATTCTTATTTCGCCAGTATATGATAATGAAGATGTAGTTGCCATTGTATCAATACACGATGTTAAATTTGAAGAATTATCGCTATACTATGAGAATCTATTTCATGTAGTTATGAGACTTATTTCTAGTTCATTATCAAGAGCTTATCGTTACAAAGAAGACACAAGATATATGAGATACAAAGGGGATACTAGATTTCTTAAAGGAGAAGCTTTTTCCAATTTATTAAAAAGCAAAGAAAAAGCTAGAAAAAGTTTTGAAATTGATTATATCATATTAGCAGTAGATTATTCTATAGACAAGATGGATGAAGAATATTATAAGTTATTATCAGGTAGACTTAGTAAAGTTATTAGAGAAACGGATTATCTATGTATGGATGGAGATAATAATGTCTATATCCTCTTATCCAACATTGACCAAGAGGCTGTTCAGCTTGTCATAGAGAGGTTTAGAATGAATGGTGTATATGTAACTATTGTTGAAAGTGAAAAGCTTTTAAGCGCATAAACCATAAACTCTTATGATGAGCAAAATAATGAGTTACAAAGGAATGGTTAGATGAATAATTTGGAATTTATTAATTACAAATATTATATTATTATTTATACATGTATTTGTATCTTATATAGTTTGTGTTTTTACAAAAAAAGTCGTCAATTAGTGTTTATAAGATTCGTTATAACAATGGTTCTTCCAATTTTAGGAATAATTTTTCTAACATTGATTGATATAGGTCTTAAAAGTAAAAGTGGAGTCCATGATTTTGATTTTAATCAAATATCTTCTTCAAATGATTATTCTATATATGATTTGAATGATAAAAGGGATATTGTTCCAATAGAAGAGGCTCTTATTCTCAATGATAATATAGTAAAGCGAGAGTTAGTCATTAATATGATTAAAGATAAGACATTAAGTAATGTCAATGGATTAAAATTGGCTTTACAGGATGAAGATACAGAAACCAGTCATTATGCAGCAAGTGCAATCATGCAAATTAAGAGCGAATTTGAAAATAAGATAAAAGACTTAACCGTTAAATATGAAAAAAATAACAATGACAGCGCATTAATAAGAGAATATATTGAGGTTTTAAAAGATTATATAGATATTGGTCTTATGGAAAAACAAATGGAAAAAAGGCTTAAAAATGATTATTCAAAATTGTTATCACAGATTATTAATCTAGGTATAAAAGACAAAGAGTACTATATAATGAAAATTGACATAGACTTGGATATGGAAGATTTTGGACAAGCAAGGCACTTTTGTAATTTGTTTCTAGAGCAATATGAAAAGCTAGAAGACCCATATCTCTTATTTATGAAATTGCATTATAGACTTAAAGATTATAATATGTTGAATAAAAGAATCGAAGAACTTAAAGAGCTTCCTATCAGCTTATCAAGTGAAGCACTTAATAAAATAAGATTTTGGACGGCGATGACTTAATGAAAAATAAAACAGTAATTTACATTATAATAATTATAATATCTATTGGTGGTATTGTGTACGGAGGTATGCAGTCAGGTTATGTTTTAAAACTCATCAAGAACGTTAATGAGTATGATAAGATTGAGAATTATGCATTACTTAATTCTCAACATATCAACGAGATTGAAGAAGAACTATTTGAAAAACATCTAATAATATATGATGAAAATTCAGCTGGTAGCCAGTTGGTAAAAGACAATGTAATAAAATCTTATGAGTATATGAAAAAAGATTATGATCTACTTGAAGTAAAAGATGTAAAAACAATTAATCAAAGTTACGAAACTATAGTAGTAACATCTCTGGAAGATGAGACTTTTTCATCATTTGAAGATCTAGAAAGGTATGTAGCTAATGGTGGATATGCTTTTATAGTCTATCATTCCACTACTGATAGTTTTATTAATACAATCTTTGGTATTGAAGAAGTAGGTGAGTCAGTAGAATCTGACGGTATATTATTAAAAGATAACCTTCTCATTAAAAATGATGGCTATAAACTTACAAATGATACTATAACTAATTCCATGAGAGAAGTTATACTAAGTGAAGACGCAACTGTTTATGCAGAAACAGCGGATTCTATACCTTTTATATGGGATATAGATTATAAGAATGGTAAGTTCATGATTTATAATGGGACATCTTTAGAAGCTAAGGAAAACAGAGGGATAATAGCAGGTGCTTTGGGACTATTGGTGGAAGACTATATTTATCCGATTCTTAATGCGAAAATTTGTTATATTGATGATTTCCCTGCTCCAGTACCTAGTGGATTTGATGAAAATATATACAGGGACTATGGTCTTACAATTGAAGAATTCTACAAAAGAGTTTGGTGGACGGATATATTAAAAGGTGCCAAGTTATATGATATCAAATATACAGGAGTAATTATAGAAACTTATAATGATGATGTTAATCCTCCATTCAATCCAGGCAGTTATGATACAAAAAATAATTTAATTATGTATGGACGGGAATTGCTAAAAAACGATGGAGAGCTTGGTTTTCACGGTTATAATCATCAATCTTTTGCTCCAGAAGGTTTTATAAAAGAAGATCTAGGATATAACTCATGGAAAAGTACAGAAGACATGAAGGCAGCATTGAAGGAAATTAATCGGTTTTCAAAGGACGTGTTTCCTTATTATAATTTCAAGGTCTATGTACCACCATCTAATATATTACATCCCATGGGAAGAGCAGCTATTAAGGAGGTTGTTCCAAGTATGAATATCTTAGCTGGTTTATATCTTGCTGGCGAAGGAGCAGATGCTTATGTTCAGGAGTTTGAAATTGCTAAGGATAAAATGGTTGAATTGCCTCGTATAACATATGATTATATCAATGAGGAAGGTGAAGATTGGTTTATCTATACAACAATTAATTTCTTTGGGGTATTTTCACATTTCATTCATCCTGATGATATTTTAGATCCAGAGAGAAATATGGGATACTCATGGGAAGAAATGAAAGAACAATATAATGAAATGCTAAAAGATATAAAAGATAAATATGGTTGGCTAAGAAGTATGACTGCTTCACAAGCAGCAGAAGAATTAAAAAAATATTTGAAATGTGATGTGAAATTTGTTAAGAATGAAGATGGGATATATGGTTTTATGACCAATTTTAGGAAAGATATGTATTTCATACTACGTACAGAAAAAGATATAAAGAAAACCATTAGTTGTACATCCGCTGAAATAGATAAAAATGTATATCTTATTCATACAAAAAAACCTGAATTTGCAATCAAATTTTAAATATAGTTAGAGTTAATTATATGGAAGAAAAGGAAAGGATGAATTGGCTTATGAGGATATGTTTAATTACAGAAGGTAGTTATCCTTATGTCGTAGGTGGCGTTTCTTCATGGATTAATGCACTAATAGGTGATTTTCCGCAGCATGAATTCATTCTTTACTGCATTGGTGCTAAAGAATCGGAACGAGGTAATTATAAATATGAAATTCACGACAATACTACAGAGATAATAGAAATCTTTCTTGATGAATTTTTAAAAGAAAAAGGTAAGTATGGAAAAAGATATAAAATTAGTACTTTGCATACTAAAATAATATCCGATATGTTATGCGGAGAAAAAATTGATTGGAAAGAATTTTTTATATGTATAAGGAATATTGGTTTCAAGAATGTGTCAGAATTTTTTATGAGCAAGGATTTTTTTGATATTATAAAACAGGGTTATGATATTAAATATGCTCATATTCCATTTACGGAATACTTTTGGACAATTAGGTCAATGTTACTACCTTTGTTCAACTTAATTGTGCAGGATATACCAGAAGCAGATATTTACCATAGTGTTGCAACTGGTTATGCGGGTATTATTGCTAGCTTGGGAAGTTCTCTATATAATAAACCTTTTCTATTAACAGAACATGGTATCTATTCAAGGGAAAGGGAAGAAGAAATAATAAAGGCTAGTTGGGTAAAAGGATATCTAAAAGATATATGGATTGATTTTTTTAATTTATTGGGTAATTGCTCTTATGACTGTGCTTGTAGTGTAGTTAGTTTATTCGAAAAAAACAGACAAATTGAGATAGATATTGGTTGTGATGAAGGAAAAACAATGATTATTCATAATGGTATTGATGTAAATAAATATAAAGATATAACTCTAAAACAACAGAATGACGAATTCGTAAATATAGGAGCAGTTATTCGTGTAGTACCTATAAAAGATATTAAGACCATGATAGAATCGTTTTCTTATGTGAAAAGACAAATAAGTAATGTACGATTCTATATAATGGGACCAATTGACGAAGACCCAGAATATTATGAAGAATGTCAACGACTAGTTGATGCACTTGAGGTTGAAGACATTATATTTACTGGCAGAGTTAATATAAAAGATTACCTAGGTAAGATGGATATTCTTGTATTAACCAGTATAAGTGAAGGACAACCTTTAGCTATACTTGAAGGATTGGCATGTAAGAAGCCATTTGTCACAACCAATGTAGGAAGCTGTAAAGAGCTTTTATATGGAAATGAAGAGGATAATTATGGTTTGGCAGGATTAGTAGTACCAGTAATGGATTATGAAGAGATCGGAAAAACATTAGTGAAACTATGCAACAATGAAGAACTTAGGATACAGATGGGGAAAAATGGATATGAACGGGTATCTCATTTATATACACATGATATGTTTATTGATCAGTATGATAAATTATATAATAGGTTGGTGGAAGAATGGCAGGAATAGGGTTTCAACTGAAGAAACTGTTTAGTGACAAAGGATATTTATATAAACTTAGAGCATATTTTTTCTCAACTATTGTTACAACAGGACCGATTATTATGTGTACATGCCTCATTGTGTTTATACAATTGTTTATGAATGCAGTTAAATTGCCTTATATTCAAAAACAATTGATTATAGGATCAATCGTGTATCCTTTTGTTTTTTCACAGATTATTACAAGTATTTTCTCTATGGTCATAACAAGATATGTATCGGATTTATTGTATAAAGAAGAATATAATAAGATAAATGCGTCTTTTCTAGGGGTTATAACCCTTTTGTTAATTGTTGGAGGAGTTTTGGGATTTGCATTTTATGCAAGGTCTCCTCTTCATATAAAATATAAGATTCCACCATATATTTTATTTATGGAACTTATTATCTTATGGTTACAGACAGTTTACTTATCAGCTTTTAGAGATTATATGAAAATTGTTAAAGGATTTCTATACGGTATTTTCATTACTGTAATAACAATTTATGTTTGTCTGAGTATATTACAGTTGGATGTGACCATGTCCATATTGATTGGGATGGACGTAGGCTTTTTTGTGATTGTATCCATGTTGACATTTTATATCATCAAATATTTTAATAAACTTGGTAATGATTATTTTGTGTTTCTTAAATACATAGATAAATATGCTTCATTAATATATGTATCATTTTTTTATACATTGGGTATATACGGACATAATTTTCTGTTTTGGCGAAGTAATCTAGGTGTAACTATTTCTGAAACGTATGTTTTTGCACCAGTATATGATGTAGCTGTCTTTTATGCTTTTTTAACGGTACTACCAGCTACGGTTATATTTGTTGTTAATGTAGAGACTTCTTTTTACGATAGGTATAAGGAGTACTATGGTTTGATTACCTCAGGTGGTAATGGTATAGAAATTTCGAGAGCAAGAGATAAAATGATTTTCGTTCTTTGGCAAGAGATAAGAAAATTGATTGAAATACAGTTTTTTATCTCTCTTCTTTGTATGATTTTGGGAAATATCTTTTTGCCTTATGTTGGAGTTACAGGTTTATCATTGAATATTTTCATTATCTTATCTTTAGGTTCATTTTGCTGTTTTATGATGTTTTTTATTATGCTTATACTTTTATATTTTGAAGATAGGAAAGGTGTTGCAATAATTATATCCTTTTTCTTTATTGGGAACATTATATTGACGCAGATCTCTATAGAATTAGGAGAAGTTTATTATGGCTTTGGATTTTTTGTTGCTTCTATAATTGGATTTACAATAGCAGTAACAAGATTGACCGACTATCTGAATGAAATTGATTATCATACATTTTGTTCACAGCCTGTAATAGCAAGAGAGAATTCAGGTGTATTCCATAAGATTGTAGATGTCTTATATAAAAATCATACAGAAAAATCGAATCAAAAGGAGAGCTGAATTTGAAAATAAAAAGATATATTCCCTTTATTCTATTATGTGTAATTTTTATTATATCTTTATTGATGTTGTTCAATGGGGATGAATATAAGAATGATAGTATGAGTGTTGATAATAATGAATTGAATAATGATTCCATGCTTTCACAGGACGAAGTTGATTTGATTAAGCCTCCTGTGCCACCTAGTAAAATAATTATTGAAGAACATATTAATAAAATTAAATTATCATGGGAAGCCATTCAAAATGTTTCTGCTTATGAGATAAAGATTAATGATGAAGCAATTGTAAATACAAGTACTCATGAATATATACATGATGGTATAAAACCTGGTGATCAATATACATATAAGATAAGATCAATTGATAAATATGGTATTGGCAAGTGGAGTGAATCAGTGTCAGGTATACCTAAAAAACCAGACAAATTTATTCTCAATGAAAAGATAGAGATGGATGGGTCTATAATTGATTGGGAGGGTATTGATCCATTATATTCAAATGAGCAGATCGGCATTACAGTTGTCTATGATAAGAACAATATGTATTTATTGGTACAAGGGGAACAGATACAAGATGGAAACTGTTTTTATGTTGATTGTGATAGTAATGAGAATACAGGTTATATTCAAACTGGTTGGATAGGTACAGGTGTTGAATTTATGGTATGTGATTCTACATTATATCAATATAAGGGAAAAGGTTCAGATTGGTTATGGGATAATGTAGCAGAAATTGATTATTTTATAGGGGATACTATGGCAGAATTCATTATTCCTCTTCATAGTATTGGGATTACTGATATTGGAGATATAAGAATGGGATATTCACTTGGAGAGGATATTCATATACCCCAAAAGAGCAAAGAAATGTTTTTTGTTAGTCAAGAGATTTTATATGATTTATCAGCTATAAAACCACCTGCCTTATTAGGAACAGAAATCTCAGCTTCCAAAATTATAGTCAAATATGAAGGTGTGGACAAGGCTGAAGGTTATGAAATAGAAGTTGATAATCAGATTATTAATCTTGGAAAAGATAGTTTCTATCGACATACAGGACTTGAACCAGGCAGCAATCATACATATCGTATAAGAGCAAAATCCAGTGAAAGAAACAGTTTGTGGAGTAAAAAAAGGGTATTACAGACAAAGTCTATGGATCCATTACCTGGCAAGATAAAAGTTGATGGAAAGGTCAATGATTGGACATATCTATATAATGAATTAGCTAATGACAAACTGCCTAGTGGTATTTATGCTGCATGGAGCAATAATGCTCTTGGACTTTTAGTAGTTAATCCAAATATGGGGAATGAGGATATCATTTTTATTGATAGTGGTAATGAAAATAGTGTTGGATACAAAGCACTGCCATGGAATTATCCTAAAGCAGATTATCTCATTGATGGTGAAACTATCAGCAGATATATAGGTAATGGAAGTGATTGGAAGTGGTCTCCAATGGGAGAAGTATCTGTTGTTAAGACAAAAGATATACTAGAAGTTAAGATAGACATATCACTATTTGATTTCAAACAACCTCGTGAGATTGGATTAGGTTTCATGGTAGATGATAATAACTGTATACCAGCTGAAGGAAAAGACATGATATCAGGATATAAAGTCTTAACAGACACTGCTCAACAGTTATATAGTCCACAACGGGTAGAGCTTTTTTCAGGCTCTAGGAATATTGATATAAAATGGGAACCCGTTTATGGCGCACAAAACTATGAAATAGAAGTTAATGGCAAGATAATTGGTACTAGTCAAAATAATGAATATAAACATATAGGATTAGTTCCCAATACTACTTATTCATATAGAATAAGGGCTATAAATGATGATGTAGTCAGTTCATGGAGCAAACCATTGACAAGGAAGACATTGGCTGACAATGTAAAGATTAATGTTGATGGTAGGCATGAAGATTGGAATGAACTTATGCTAAGTGCTCATGATGATAAAAATAATATAAAACTCTATACATTACAAGATAAAAAAGGCTTGTACTTTCTTATACAAGGAGAAGGAGTGAGCGGTGAAAGCAATATTTATATAGATGTTGATGGGCGTAGTACTGGTTATAATGTCTTAGACTGGTATCAGTCAGGTGCTGATTACTTGTTATATGAATCCTATATTTCAAGGTATATAGGTAATGGAGAAAATTGGTCTTGGAAAGATATTGGTGAAGCTAATATCATATCAAATAGTAATATGATTGAAGGTTATTTAGATTTTCAATTACTGGATAATAACAATATGAATGAATTAAAAATTGGGTTTGTTAATAATGATATCATCTATTTACCTTCAGCTACACAGGCAATGATTAAGACTAATCATGTTGGAGCTGTATATCAAGACCTGATAATACCTTCATCTATAGTTGTTCAACCTACAATTGACCATATTTCATTAGAATGGGAAGGCGTAAAAGGAGCTACTTCTTATGAGATTGAAATAAATAATAAAATTATTCAAGTAGATTTAACTAGATATAAAGACATGGACGTCCAGATAGGAAAAGAGTATACATATCGTATTCGTAGCAAGAACTCTTATACTACTAGTGGTTGGAGTGAGAAAGTCACAAAGACATTGATAGCTTCAGAACCACATATTAAACTTGATGGTATAGTAACCGATTGGATTGGGATAGAGCCAGTTGCAGACAATGAAATTTTTAGTTTATATGCTTATATTGATAAGTACTATTTGAATATCATGGTGCAAGAAAAAGACGGAAGTAAGGAGAATTATATCTACATTGATGTGGACAATGATAATAAGACAGGATATAAAAATTCTAATTGGTCAGATTGTGGAGTAGATTATGTGGTAATTAACGGATATCTTCATAAGTATATAGGTGATGGTGATAATTGGTCTTTTGAGTATATAAGAGAGATAACTGGAATTAAGAAAGATAATGTTTATGAGATAAAACTGGCTAAAAGTTATATTGGTATGAAAAATACAACTATAATAAAATTGGGATATAGCGATAATGTAGATAAAAACATACCAAAAGAAGGTAGTGGGATGGTAGTTGTTAATAAGTGGGAATGAGTTAATTAATTACAAATTCAAAAAGAGAGCAGAATTCCAAATAATTCTGCTCTCTTTTTGGTTAATGGGATTATGAATACCCAGTAGTTTTATAGATTATATATTTTACTATATTTTTTTTCTAGATAATCTGTATAGTATTTTGCATTAAGAGGTTCTCCAGTTGCTTTTTCTATTATCTCACTTGGAGTTAATAATCTTCCATATTTGTGGATGTATTCTTTTAACCATTCTCTTATATTTTCTAAATTACCTTGTTTAAGATCTTTAGCAAAATCTATTGTTTCATTCATCTTATTAGCAAATTGAGAAGCATAAGCATTTCCAAGCGCATAGGATGGGAAATAACCGAATAAACCTTCTGACCAATGTACATCTTGTAGAATACCTTCAGCATCATTTTGTGGAGTTAATCCCATGTATTCATGATATTTTTTATTCCATATCTCTGGTAGGTCAGTAACTAATATTTTATTTTCAAATAATAATTTTTCTATTTCATATCTAATCATTATGTGAAGAGAATAAGTAAGTTCATCTGCGTCAGTTCTAATTAAAGAAAGTTCAGATTTGTTAGCAGCAAGATAAAGCTCTTCACATGTAACGTCTTTTAAGTTTTCAGGGAAAGATTCTTTTATAATTGGGTATAGATATTCTATATAAGAAGAAGATCTTCCAACTATATTCTCAAAAAAACGTGATTGGGATTCATGTATACCCATAGAAGTACCAGTGCCAAGAGTTGTATAATTTAATTCATCGCCTGTATTTTGTTCATAGATGGCATGACCACCTTCATGTAATGTACTATATAGTGCTGATAAAAGGTTGTTTTCAGAGTAATGAGTCGTTATTCTAACATCGTTTTTATTGAAATGAGTAGTAAAAGGATGTACGCTTTCTGCCATCATACCAGAATCCATATTAAATCCTAGAGATTTCAATAATTTCTCGTTAAGTACATTTTGTTCTTTAGTCGGATATGTCTTTTTAATAAATTCATCGTTGATTTTAACTTCTGATTCGTTGATTTTAGCAACTAAAGGTACTATTGAATTTTTAAGTTCGCTAAAGAATTCGTCCAAATCATCAGTAGTCAATCCTTTTTCATAATCATCTAGTAATGTATTGTAAGGGTGTTTAGTATAACCTCTATATTCAATAAATTTCTTATTGAATTCAATAACTTTTTCAAGATGTGGAGCGAAAATAGAAAAATCACTTTTGATTTTAGCATCTTCCCAAGCGGCACTAGCTTTAGATTGAACTTCAGTATATTCTGTGACTAATTCAACAGGTATCTTTGCTATTTTATCGTATTCATCACGAAATTCTTCAACTTTTCTAAGTGTTACATAATCAAGCTGGGTTTTATTGTCCCCTAAGAAAATTAGAAGTTCATTAAAATCTTCATTGACAAGAGTTTTATAGTATTCTCCTGTTAATATTGATAAAGTTTTAGCCCTTCCGTCTATGCTGTTATTTGGTGCTCCTGTTGCAGCATCCCAATGTATAATACCTTGTGCATGTTCAATTGCATGTAATTTGTTATCGACTTCATTAAGTCTATTGATAGCAGTTTTAATATCCATACGATATCACCTCATATTTTGTATTTGGAACCTATTTTTTCCATAAACCCATTATAACAATAAAATAATTAAAATGGAACTTATTTTCCTTGATTATTTTAACATTGTCATGTAAAATAGAAGAAGTTTATTACTGTAATATATTGAACTTATTAGAATGATTGTATAGATGATTGAGTTAAATATATATATTAAAAGAGATTACGTCGCGTTATTTACGTTAGTAATTACATAAATCGAATGCAAAAATATAAGGTGGATTAATACAATGACTGTACGAGAAAGATTAAAAGACAAAAAAAAGATAATAGTTAAAGTTGGGTCATCATCGTTAACATATGAAGAAACAGGTGAAATAAATTATTTTAGATTAGAAAGATTAATCAGAGAGATAACTGATTTGAAAAATATGGGTAAAGATGTAATATTAGTTACATCAGGTGCTATTGCTGTTGGAACTAAGACAATGAATTTACCTAGAAGACCTAATTGTTTAGAAGAGAAACAAGCTGTAGCGGCAGTGGGTCAAGCAAACTTGATGATGATTTATCAAAAAATATTTAGTGAGTATAATCAAAATGTAGCTCAAATTCTTATAACAAAGAATTTGATAGATCAACCAATTAGAAGAAAAAATGCTCAAAATACTTTGAATGCGTTATTGAAAATGGGTGCAATTCCTATTGTCAATGAGAATGATACTGTAGCTACTGAAGAAATAGTTTATGGAGATAATGATACATTATCAGCTATTGTTAGTAAGTTAGTGAAAGCTGATCTATTAATATTATTATCAGATATAGATGGTTTGTTCGATGAAGATCCAAGAAAGAATAGTAATGCTAAACTTATTTCTGAAGTAACAGAAATAACTGCTAATGTACAGCATATGGCAGGTGGTGCAGGCTCAGTCAACGGAACAGGTGGTATGGCTACTAAAATAACTGCTGCAAAAATTGCTACTAGTAATGGAATTGATATGCTCATAGCCAACGCTAATATTGACAATGTTATTGAAAAAATAGTTTATGGTGAAAACATAGGAACTTTATTTATAGCAAAATAGTCATTACGTACACTTTAGTATATATTCTAAAAGGGCTGTCTTGTAAGACAGTCCCTTTTAGAATGTAAATTGATATTTTAACTGGTTTTATCAATTAAGTTATTAATTGATTTTACAGCTATTTTATTAGATATTTCTATTACGGGTATATTTTTTTCTTGAACTTGGCTTATTAGATTATCAATAATAGAATTAATAATCTTAGCATCCTTTTCACTGACTTCTTGGGCGTTTTTGAGTTCCACTTTCCATTCACTTTCTAGTTTTGTATAATATTTGTTAATATCCTTGAATTTTTTTAGTTTTGCTAAATACTTGATTTTGTATAAATAATATTTTAACTTAATCAATCCTGCCTTTTTGTCGTTTTCTTCTAATGTTAGTATATAACTACAGTATTTGTAGAGGTCAGAGGCTTTATTTTGAATAGCTAAATCATTATCTGTAGTAACTAGTTCAGGATATTTTTTCAGTAATTCTTCTTGTGGAAGTATAATATCTTCAGATGGTTCAGATTCATGCGTAGCTGAACTCGATTCGTTATCTGAACTACTACTTGATGAGTCATCACTACTTTCTTCACTTCCACTTGAACCACTGGACTTAGAACTATCATCACCCTGAGACTCTGATTTTTCTTCTTGACCACCACCGTCAGATGCCATTTCAGTTAAGATTTTTATTTGGCTTTTTTCAACATCGATTGCTACCTTTTGTATCTTTTGTTTATTCGCTTCATCTGAAATGTTTTTACTTAGTTCATTAATCAAAGCTTTAAAATCAACAGCATTTTCATCATTATCTGTTATATAGTATATTCCCACTTCGTTTGCTTTTTCATGAAAATCCATTAATTCATCATAACATTTAATATAATCCTTTTTTTCAAGAAGATTAATTAGCTCATCAGTAATATTAACTAACTGATACTTTAATGATTTGTTTACAAGTGTTGAATTAGCTTTTTCATCTTTTTGTTCACTATTTGAACAACTAGTAGAAATTATTATAAATATTAGTAAAGGTATCATAATTTTTCTTATCATATTATTCACTCCAAGTAATGAAATATTGTTGGACTATACTTATTATTAGATATTATCTATGAAAAAATACAAATATAGTTGAAAAAAAAATAAAATAATTTATAATAATTATTATCAATTAATATATATGTGTATTTTTTCAAGAAAAACTTGATTAGTTACGTATAAGAGATTAGAATATATGTAATAAACATATTACTGTAAATATAACTGTTAAGTGATAATAGGATGACTGGAGGAAAATATGGAAGAGAAAAAAATAGACCGAATTAATGAACTTTATAAAAAAAACAAAATTGAAGGACTTACTGATGATGAAAAAATTGAACAATCACTCCTTAGAGAAGAGTATCTGAATTCTGTAAGAAAAAATTTCAAGAGTACTATGAATACAATTAAATTAAAAGATGAGAAGGGCAATATTACTCCATTAAAGCCTAAGAATAAGAAATGATAAAAAAAGAGATAAGAGAAACCTATCTAGATAAAAGAAGTAATATGTCTAAGGATGATGTTACCAATAAAAGCAAAAACATATATGACAAAATAATAAATAGCAAGATATATAAGGATTGTTACGATCTATTTATTTATGTAAGTAATTTTAATGAAGTCGATACGCTTAATATTATCAAGAAAGCATGGAATGATAATAAGTTAGTGGCTGTTCCAAAAGTAGAAGAAAAGGGAATTATAAAATTTTACTATATTAACTCCATGAAGGATTTGAGAAAAGGTAAATTTAATATATTAGAGCCTATAACATTAATTGAAGGAGTGCCAACAGCAAAATCACTATTCATAATGCCAGGAGTAGCTTTTGATAAATCTAAAAATAGGATTGGTTTTGGTGGAGGTTATTATGATAGATATTTATTTAAATATAGAAAAGCTTTTAATTTAATTGCTGTGTGCTATGATTATCAATTGTTAGATAAGGTTCCATCTGATGTCTATGATGTTAAACCAGATTATATTTTTACTGAATTACGAGTAATCTAAATATAAAGACTATAAAAAACTAGTAGAATTACAATAATTAAAGAGGTGAATACGTATGGAAGAATTGAATATAAAAGGAAAAAAAGCTAAAGAAGCCAGTTATCTTTTATCGAGGCTTTCTTCAAACGATAAAAATAAAGGGTTAAAAGCAGTTGCTGATGCTTTATTATTAAATGAAAAGGTTATTATTGATGCTAACAAGATTGATGTACTTAATGCAGAGAAAAATGGTGTAAAAGGTTCTTTGGTTGATAGACTCACTCTTAATTCTAATCGCATTAAATCTATGGCTGAAGGAATTGAAAAAATTATCCAATTAGATGATCCTATCGGCGAAGTTATGTGGATGAAAAAAAGACCTAATGATTTGGAGATAGGTAAAAAAATAGTACCACTTGGTGTTATTGGAATAATATATGAAGCAAGACCAAACGTTACTGTAGATGCTTTTGCATTATGCTTCAAAACTGGAAATGCAGTAATCTTAAGAGGTGGTAAAGAAGCAATAAACTCCAATCTTAAGATTGTAGAAATTATTAAAGCCGCACTTATTGGTGCCGATATGCCAAAGGATGCTGTATCACTAATTGAAGATATCAGCAGAGAGACAGCAACTAAGATGATGAAACTTAATGAATATCTGGATGTTCTGATTCCAAGAGGTGGTACAGGACTTATCCAAGCAGTTGTCAACAATAGTACGGTACCTGTAATAGAAACAGGTATAGGTAATTGTCATATCTTTGTAGATAAGGAAGCTAATCTAGATATGGCAAAGGATATTCTTATTAATGCAAAAACTCAAAGACCAGGAGTATGTAATGCATGTGAAAGTCTTGTAGTTCATGTAGATATAGCTCGTGATTTTTTACCTATGGCTTGTAAAGCTCTAAAAGAGCATGATGTTATTATTGTAGGGGATAATGTGGCAAAATCAATTGTAACTGATATTGAAGAAGCTTCTGAAGAAGATTATGGAACAGAATACTTAGATTATAAGATATCTGTTAAAGTGGTTAATGATATTGATGAAGCAATTAATCATATTAATAAATACAATACCAAGCATTCAGAATCAATTATTACAGAAAACTATACTAATGCCAGAAGATTCCTTAATGAAATAGATGCAGCTGCAGTATACGTTAATGCATCTACTAGGTTCACAGATGGCTTTGAATTTGGTTTTGGTGCTGAGATAGGTATAAGCACACAGAAACTTCATGCAAGAGGTCCTATGGGGCTTAGAGAGCTAACAACTACCAAGTATGTGATATATGGTAATGGTCAAGTAAGAAATTAGTTATAAAAAAAGGGCAACTCATAATAACATTTAAAATGTATTATGAAGCTGCCCTTTATTTTTTATTATTCATTATCCTCAGTATTATCTTCTTCTTCTTCTTCAATTAACTGCATAAATGTTTTGGATACTATATCAAATTCGTCGTCATCTTCAATATTTGTAAGTTCAATATCTTCGTCATTTGATGAAGAATATTTATAGAGTAGAACGTCATCCTCGTCTTCTGGTAGTAAAGCGATATATTCATTTTCATTTGCTTCAAATACACCTAATACTAGACATTCAATATTCTCGTCATTATCCAATGTTAATGTTATAGTCTCATGGTTATGCTCATGTTCATGGTTACAACAATCTTCTTCGTGATCATGACAATTACAGTCTTCGTTTTTTGCTGAATGATCATGGTTACAATTACAATCGTGGTTATTTTCTTTATTCATTATAATTCTCCTGTCCATATAATTATTAATAATTATATTTTAATATTATTGGATTAATCTACCTAATCATTATATTACATATATACCTATAATTAAAGGGAAAAATAATTACATATTATTAAAAGATAATTACGAATATTAGAGTTTATTATTTATATTTTTCCCCTGTATTAGAAAAATATCCTAACTAAACCTATTTATATAATAATATTTGTACAAATATTATTATGGTTATATACAAAAAACACAATCAAATATATAATTAGATATGTTGCATTGATGTTTCTATAATTATATAACATTAACTTATTGAATAAAAGTACATGTTCTATATACCAAATAGGGAGGCAATACATAATGAAGAAAAAATGGCTACAATGGGCTAAGGAACTACAAGCTATATCACAATCAGGATTAGCATACTCAGAAAATGAATTTGACATTGATAGATTCCAGAGAATAAGAGATATCAGTGTTGAAATAGTTAGTGAATATACACAGTTGAATAATACAAAAGTTAGGACATTATTTGCGAATGAATCAGGGTATCAAACTCCTAAAATTGATGTTAGGGCAGCAGTATTTAAAAATGATAAAATATTGTTGGTTAAAGAAAATAAAGACAATAAGTGGGCATTACCTGGGGGATATGCTGATATAGACTTAAGTGTATCAGAAAATGCTAAAAAAGAATCTATGGAAGAAGCAGGTGCGGTAGTATCACCAAAACGCATTATAGCTGTTCTTGACAGGAATAAATATATAAATGATGATTATCCTTACTCTATATATAAAATATTTGTTGAATGTGATTATATAAAAGGGGAGTATATAGATAATATTGAGACTTGTGAAGCGAAGTTTTTTGATCCTGATAATTTACCTGAATTATCTCTAGGAAGAAACACCAAAGAACAAATTGGGATGTGTTTCATGGCTAGAGGTAAAGAACTATTTGAGCCTATATTTGATTAGAATACGGAGGAGTTAATGAATGGGAGATTACATACACGAACTAAGAAAAGAGGTTGGGAATAGACCTTTGATTTTAAGTACAGCAGGTGCTGTATTGATTGATGATGAAGATAGATTCTTAATGCAGTATAGGTGTGATAATGATACTTGGGGGTTACCTGGTGGTGTAATAGAGTTGGGAGAAACAGTTGAAGATGCAGCAATAAGAGAAGTTTTTGAAGAGACGGGTCTTACAGCTTATGATTTAAAGTTGTTTAATATATATTCTGGTACTGGCCAGCATTATATCTACCCAAATGGAGATGAAGTATATATGGTTTGTGTAACCTATTATACTAGGACTTATAAAGGTCAAATTAATATAGATGGTATTGAAACAAAAGATATCAAATTTTTTGATGTCAATAATTTGCCTGATAAGATAAGTCCACCAGTCAAATGTACTGTAGAAGATATAGTATATAAGATTAATAATAAATTAGTTTAAAAAGCAAGATGTGTGGAATATCAGTTATATTCCACACATCCATTATAGGTAGTATCTTCAAATATTACATAATCTTTGTTAAGTAATTTGACTTTAATTTCTGCTGACATACTTTCTATGATTTTTCGGTTCATATCTCCATTTTTTGGTGCAATAAGTATGTTATTATCACTGCACTTACTTCTAATATCTAATGTATAATTATCTTGCAATATTTCTATATGAAGATTATTCTTAGAGCACTGTAGTTTCTTTATCTTAGCATTATGATAAGTTGCAAATCTATATTCTTTACCATCTATATATAATATACATATTAATCCAGTAAAAGTTTTCCTAATAAACGGAATGGATGCTATGGAACACATTAAGCAAGTATTTTTAATATTAAAGGTATTAGAGTGTATCCAAATCCACTTTTTTGGAAAAGAGGTACCGAAATCTTTTTCTAGGTACCCTATGCCGTTATTGAAATCAATATTCCTATCATTTATTTTTAGATAACCATTTAAAGGATGAGATAAACTAATGATACTATGAAAACATTCCATGAATGGAATATATCTATAATAACCCATTATTGTTGGGGTTTTTAAATTTCTTCTTATATCTGTGAAATCACCAAAATTAATTTTCCCTTTTATTTTGCAAGATTTGTGATCAATATTAATTATTATTCGTGAATCAGAAAAAATACAGTTACTAATATTAATGACAAAAGGCTTATCAGAATAGGAGAATGATTTTATAGGAAATGGAATATATAAGGGAAGATTAATAGAGTTATCAATGAATTGAATAAAAGCATGGCGTTTATAAGAAGAAGTACTAGTTGAAATACCAGGTATAAAAGCACAAGAGTACTCATTGTTGGCATCTACGCATTTATAATACCAACCTTCAAAAAAATTTTTTTTATTCATATTACCTTGTAAGCAAATAGGGTTATATAATTTGTATAATTTATTTTTTTTCATAATTTTAGTAGTCCAATTCAATTTTTTTTAGATCTTTATTAGCTGGTCCATCAATGAATGTTCCGTCATAATTAAACCTAGAACCATGACATGGACAGTCCCATGTTTTTTCGGCATCATTAAATTGTACTTTGCATTTCATATGTGGACATGTTGTATCTACTAGATATAATCTATTGTTTTCATCACGATATGCTCCAATAGTTGTATTTTCAATTTTTATGACTTTGCCTTCAGTAGGTTTGATATCTTCTAATTCTATTTGGTTTGTTTTGAATCTGCTTGCAATAAATTCCCCAGTAGTATTGACCGAATCTGCAAACATGTTTCTTACGCTATCAAGGGTAAAAGAACGTGATGGATTAAATATATCTTTCCAAGGATTAGTCCCTTGAGTTATTAGGTCTTTAATAATCATTGCTGCGACTGTACCATTAGTCATACCCCATTTTCCATATCCTGTTCCTACAAAAATATTATCATAATCATTAGATAAAAGACCAATGTAAGGTACTTTATCTATGGTGATATAATCTTCAGCTAACCATTTATAATCTACAGAAACATCAGAATATAATTTGTTAGCATAATCCACTAAAATTTTATAATTAGAAATTTCATTTCGTGTTTGCCCTGTTTTGTGAGATTGACCACCTATAAATAATAACCTATTATTATTAGTGTCTAGATACCTAAAAGAACGTGTATCTCTATCACAACTAATGTACATACCATTTTTTAGTTTTGTATTACCAGAGGTACCAATAACATATGAGGTATAAGGAGACATCTTAGCAAAATACAAATGACCTTTTGAATAAAATGGATAATGAGTTGCTATAACAATATTTTTTGCTGTTATGGTATTAGAGGTTGTAGTAACAATACTTTTTTTGGGGTCAATGTTTATTGCTTGAGTGTTTTCATAGATGATACCACCATTTTCTTCGTATATATGTGCCAATTCTAATATATATTTTCTTGGATGAAATTGAGCTTGGTTCAAAAATCTAATCCCAGCTTTAATACCAAATGGAAGGTCAGTGGAATCAACAAATTCTGCTGGTAATCCTAGACTAAGTGCGGCTACAAGTTCTTTATTGACTAATAAAATATTATCCTTATCAGTTGTATATACATAAGATGGTTCCATAGCTAGATTACAGTTAATATTGTATTTGTTAACTGTGTCTATAATAAATCTTATGGCTTGTTGATTGGCATCGGCGTATTGTTTAGCTAGTTTTTTACCAAAAGTGTCTATAAGATATGAATAAATAAGATTATGCCCAGATGTAATTTTGCCTGTTGTATGACCTGTTGTTCCTAGACATATTTTATCTTTTTCTATTATAATAGTTTTAAGACCTTGTTGCTGTAATAAAAGACCAGTTGTTATCCCGGTAATACCACCTCCAATGACGACACAATCTACAGAAATATCTTCTTTCAGATTATCATAATTAGTTGAAGGTGTTGATTTAATCCAATATGAGTCGGATTCATACAATTGTAATCCCTCCTAAAGTAAATATATTATAGTTATTACCAAGTCGCATACTAGTTAGTCATAAATATAAGAAGCTAAATAAGTTGAAGAAAGATTTTAGTAAAACTTGTAATAGGTGGCAATATAAAGTATAATAAGAACAAACGTTCTAATATATTATTGTAAAAGTAGGTGGTAGAATGATATCGTACATAAAAGGAACATTAGAATTCATTGGTGAGGATTTTATAATTATTGAAGCAGGAAATATAGGATATGAAATAAAGATTTCAATGTCTGCAATGCAGGATTTACCTTGTATTGGTGAAGAGTTTAAAATGCATACTTATTTATACGTTAGAGAAGATGCTATGTTACTATATGGATTTATAACAAGAGATGATTTAGAAGTATTTAAGAAATTAATAACAGTTAATGGGATAGGACCTAAAGGAGCACTTGGAGTATTGTCTACAATTACTCCTGACGAATTAAGATTTGCTGTTATTGCAGATGACGTAAAGACTATATCTAAAGCACCAGGAATAGGGAAGAAAACAGCACAAAAATTAATACTAGAGCTTAAGGATAAATTAAAATTAAAAGATCATATTGATAGTATAAGTTCAGAAATAGATGGTGGTCAGATAGCTTTAACTTCCAATGCTAAAAATGATGCTATAGCTGCTTTGGTTAGTCTTGGTTATTCAAGTACTGAAGCGGTAAAAGCAGTAAGAACACTGAAAATAACAGAATCAACAACTGCAGAAGATATTATAAAAGGTGCATTAGGGAAATTGGCCAGTTTTTAATTATTGTTGTTAAAGGAGCAAATTAATAATGGAAAAAAGAATCATAACGACAGATCTTATTAATGAAGATTTGAAGATAGAGCAAAATCTTAGACCGAAGTTGTTATCTGATTATATTGGACAAGCAAAAGCCAAAGAAAATATGAAGGTCTTTATTGAAGCCGCTAAGCTAAGAGAAGAACCTCTTGATCATGTATTGCTATATGGACCTCCGGGATTAGGGAAAACAACATTATCAAACATAATAGCTAACGAAATGGGAGTGAATCTAAAAATCACTTCAGGTCCAGCGATAGAAAAGCCTGGTGATATGGCAGCTATACTCAATAATCTTCAAGAAGGGGATATACTTTTTATTGATGAAATTCATAGACTTAACAGGCAGGTAGAAGAAGTTATGTATCCTGCTATGGAAGATTTTGTTATTGATATCGTCATAGGAAAAGGTCCATCTGCAAGGTCAATTAGATTGGATCTTCCAAGATTCACACTTGTGGGTGCAACAACACGTATAGGACTATTAACATCACCCTTAAGAGATAGATTCGGTGTTATCAATAAATTAGAATTTTACACTTTAGATGAATTAATCCATATAGTTAAAAGGTCAGCATGTGTTCTAGGCATAGATATTGATGAAAAAGGTGCTGTGGAAATTGCAAGAAGATCTAGAGGTACTCCGAGACTTGCAAATAGGTTGTTAAAACGTGTAAGAGATTTCGCACAAGTTAAATACAAAGGTGATATAACCAAGGAGGTTGCGGATTATGCACTTGATCTATTGGATGTTGATAAAAGTGGTTTAGACAAAAATGATAGGAAGATGTTACTTGCCATGATAGAAAAATATAATGGCGGACCTGTAGGTCTAGATACTCTTGCCGCGACTATTGGTGAGGAGTCGGGGACAGTTGAGGACGTATACGAACCATATCTAATACAGCTTGGTTATATTAATAGAACTCCTAGAGGGAGAATGGTTACATCACTATGCTATAAACATTTTGGATTAGTTTGTAATAATGAAATTGGCAATAATAACTAACTATTGACAATTTCTTCCAATAATATTAAACTATACATAGTGTGAAAAAAATATATATAAGAAATTTTATTATATTGGGGGGAACATTATGGATAGAGAATTACAATTGTTAAGTAAGATTAGCAATAACGAACATGTGACCCAAAGACAACTAGCTAAAGAATTAGGATTATCCCTTGGCTCTATAAATGCGATTTTACAGGATATGATTAATAAAGGGTATATCGAGGTACAACAAATCAACTCTAGAGCTCTAAAATATATAATAACTCCTTTAGGTAAAAAGACAAAAGACATGAAAACATATAATGAAGTCGTAATAAGTTATAAGATGATTAGTAAAGTAAGATTGATGACCAAAAAAATCATTGAAGATCAGATAGAAAAAGGATATTACCATTTTTATTTGTATGGACAGCATGATGAAGTATATAAAATAGTAAAGATGAGTATTATTGAAGCAAAAAGATTGTATAATGTTACATATAATGAAATCGAAACGCTAGCTGAAGTTGATGATACAGATGGAATTGTTATTACTTGGAATAATGATGAAGGCGTGACAATGGATAATTACTTAGTACTTAATGTTTTAAGTGACGTAGTATAGTGGTATAATAAAAATTGAATTACTAAATCATATATGCTTAGAAACAATAATTCATAATTGTCAATTATTGTTTCTTTGTGTTATAATAGCATTAATTATAATTAAAAGTTTAAACATTAAGTAGCTGTACTAAATGTTGCATTGAATATTTATAGTTTATTGGTTATGCTAATAATGGAACAAGCTTTAATAAGTAGTAAAGGGGGTCTAGTATGTCACCAAAGAATAATACAAAAGTAATAATTGGTGGTAATGTCTATACATTATCTGGCAATGAAAGCGAAGAATATATTCAAAGAGTGGCTCTTTATATCAATAACAAACTAGATGATCTAAAGGCTTCGGAGAATGGACAATTTCTTAATACTAGATTAATGTCTATATTATTAGCAATCAATATTGCTGATGATTATTTTAAGGCAAAAGAAAGTACTGATAGTTTAGAAAGATCGTTTAAACTAAAAGATGAACTGATACTAGAAAAAGAACGTGAAATTGAAAGATTACAAGATACAGTACATAAATTAGAAATAGATAAGAACAGACTAATAGAACGATCAGATAAACTAGAGGAAGACATGGAAAATTATAAGGCAGAACTAGATGAATATATAGAAACATTTGATTTAGAAAACGGGTAGTAATATAATGTATATTACTACTTTTGTTTTTACATAAGAATAAGCTAATAGAAATAAATCAAGGAAAGTATATTGAACTTATTGAGATTGACATATAGATGTTTAAGTTCATTATATATAGAAAGGTGAAATTTATGAACAATAAACCAGAATTATTATCACCAGCAGGTTCATTCGAGAGTATGATAGCAGCAATTAATGCTGGTTGTGATGCTGTATATGTTGGGGGCAAACAATTTAGTGCAAGGGCATATGCTTCTAATTTTGATACAGAAGAAATGATAAAAGCTATACAGTACTGCCATTTGAGAGGTGTAAAGATATATGTAACCGTCAATACTCTATTCAAGGACAAAGAGATAGACAATCTTATTCAATATATTGATGTTTTATACCAAGCAGGGGTTGACGCTTTAATTATTCAAGATTTTGGTATATGTAAACTTATTAAAGATATATTTAAAGATCTAGAGATACATGCAAGTACGCAAATGACAATTCATAATTTAAAAGGAGTAAAATATCTTAAGGAATTAGGTTTTGAACGAGTTGTATTAAGTAGAGAATCAAGTCTTCAAGAAATAAAATATATAACTAGTAATACTCATACTGAAATTGAGTGCTTTGTTCATGGCGCATTGTGTTATTCATACTCAGGACAATGTTTGATGAGTAGTATTCTAGGTGGTAGAAGTGGAAATAGAGGAAGATGTGCAGGTACATGCAGATTGCCTTACGCATTATATGAAGAGTCTGAGAAAATTAATCATAACAGTGGCAAATATTTATTAAGTCCTAAAGATATTGCTACCATTGATGTATTACCTGACCTAATAGAGGCAGGAATTACATCCTTTAAAATCGAAGGTCGTATGAAAAGCCCTGAATATGTTGCTTCCGTCACATCAGTTTATAGAAAATATATTGATAAATATATAGAAAATCCTAATGATTATAATGTAGATAAAAAAGATTTGGAATTACTTCTTGAGATATACAACAGAGGTGGCTTTTCTAGTGGTTATTACAATGATAAATCCAATATAATGTCAATGAAAAAGCCTAACAATCAAGGAGCTTTCGTAGGAAAAGTTACTAATGTTAATAAGAAGAATAAAACAATAGAAATAAGATTAGATAAAAAAGTCAATAAAGGTGATAAATTAGAGATATGGACAGGCTATGAACCATTTCCTTCCATTACTATTAAAAACCCTTCAGATGGTCATAACATCACTTTAAAAGAGTATAACAAATATATTCTTCAAGGTAATTTAGTTTATAGGATAAAAAATAAACAAACTTATGATGATATAGGTAATAATATTATTAAGGTCAATAAAAAGTTGAAAGTGGAATGTAATATAAAAGTAAATGAAGGTAAATCCATTTATTTAGAACTGCATTTTGGTAATGTTATTATAAAAGAATCAGGAAGCATTGTTGAGAAAGCTAAAAATCAGTCACTTACAAAAGAAAGAATAATTAAACAGATCAGCAAAACTGGAGATTATCCTTTTGAATTAGAAATGATTAGTATAGATATAGATGATAACATATTTATTCCTATAAGTGAGATTAATAAGCTTAGAAGAAATGCTTTAGAGAAGTTGGTAAATATACTTCTGGATTCTTATAAAAGAGAGCCTCAAGAAGTACCTGAATTTAAATATGAAAAGCAAATAGTCAAAAAGGACAATATCAGCGTTAATGTTTTAATTAGAAATATGGCACAATTAGAAGCGATAAAAGAATTCAATGTAAAAGATGTGTATATTGAGAGTGAACTAATAGAATTAGAAGATATTAAGAAAATGGTTAATATATGTCGAAGTTATAATGCAAAGATATTTATAGCTTTGCCAAGAATATTTGATGAAGCTATTGAAAAGAAATATTCACCTAAGTTCCAACAGATCAAGAAATTAGATGTTGAAGGTTATCTAGTTAGAACATATGGAGAAATGAATTTAATTAGGAGTACTAACAAACAAATTGTCATTGATTATAATATGAATATAATCAATAATGAAGCTATATCTGCTTGGATAGGTGAAGGGGCATCACGAATAACATTGTCACCGGAATTGCATAATAGAGAAATCAATAATTTAGACACTAAAAATTCTGAAATACTGGTATATGGATATCTTCCTTTGATGGTATCAAAACAATGTGTAATAAATAATACTAGTAATAATAACAAGTTATGTTATAATAATAAAAAATATTATTTAAGGGATAGATATGGAAAAAAATTTCTAATCGATAGAAGATGTGGTAATTGTATTAATGTTATTTATAACTCAAGTCCATTAATATTGTTAGATCAATTAGATAAAGTTAATAATCTAGGTATTAGTAATCTAAGGCTAGAATTTACGACTGAAAGTAAAGAGCACATAGTAAAGATAATGAAATTATTTTTTAGCATTGTATGTAATGTGAAAAAATATGATAGAGAAAGTATACTTAATATCGTTGGTGTAGAAGAATTTAACAGAGGTCATTTTTTAAGAGGTATAGAGTAGGTGGGAATAGATGTTTGAGGTTATAATTAATATTTCAAGATTTATATTTATATTGTTAGCAATTTATTTTACTTATCTATGCTATAAATTATATAGATGTAAGTATAAACCAGCTAATACTAAAAAAAATAAATCAAAGGTACAGGGGTCAAAAGAAAACAACTATTTGAAAAACCAAAGAATAACATTGTTAATTACACATTTTCTTGGTTTTATGATATTGCTTGGAGCATCTGATAAACATAAGTTGGATCTATTGATTTTATATGTAGAACAAGTTATATTTTTCATGATAATTTGGTTCTTATTAAAAAAATTGTATACTGAGTATAACTATTTATTATGGAATACTTCCTTATATCTAATAACCATATCCTTTATTATATTAGCAAGGATAGATTACAATGTTGGTTATAGACAATTTTTAATGGCTATACTGGGGTATCTATTTGCTATATTAGTACCCATATTTATTGATAGATTTACCTTTCTTAATAAATTAGAGTGGGTTTATATTGGTATTTCAATAATTTTTCTTGTGACAGTTAATTTTGTAGGTACTGAAAAACATGGGGCTACTAACTGGATTTTAATTGGAGATTTTAGTTTTCAACCATCAGAAATAATAAAAATATTATTCATCCTATTTTTAGCTGCCTACATGAGAAAAAGGGATAAAATAATACATGTGGTGATTGCAGCTATACCATCTTTGATACTTATTTTTTTATTAGTATACCAAAAAGATTTGGGAACGGCTTTAATATTTTTTATAATATTTATTTCAGTTATATATGTTGCTACCAATAAACCTTTTTATTTTCTAGGAGGTCTATCTGGAGGGATTATGGGTTCATTGATAGCATATAAATACTATTCACATGTAAGGGATAGAGTTGAAGCCTGGATTAATCCTTGGGCAGATATTGACAGAAAAGGATATCAAATAGCTCAATCACTATTTGCAATAGGAGCTGGAGGTTGGTTGGGTAAAGGGCTAACTAAAGGGATGCCGAAGATAATACCTGCAGTTGAAACTGATATGATATTTGCAGTCATCTGTGAAGAATTCGGTAATATATTTTCAATATCATTAATTATAATTATGGCTTTATTTTTCTTAAGTGGTATCAAAATTGCTAAAGGTACAAAAGATAATTTTTATTTATTATTGGCAAGTGGGATAAGTTGTACATTTGCATTTCAGATGTTCTTAATACTTGCAGGTGTAACGAAGCTTATACCTCTTACAGGAGTAACTTTACCTTTTGTAAGTTCTGGCGGTACATCATTAACAATGTCAATAATAATGTTAGGTATCTTAGAAGGTATACACATTAAGAATCAAAAGGGTGAAACAAATGAAAAGAAAAAAAGAACAAGTAAATCGAAAAGATAATAAAAGCTTAAATAATATCTCATATATATTTATAGGACTTTTTGTAATATTAATTATTTATATTATTAAATTCATTTCTATTGATAGTACAAATGTTGTTATTAATTCTTACAATCCTCGTATTGAAGAATTGGAAAAGAACATTATTAGAGGTAAGATATTAGATACTAACAAAAGAGTCTTAGCTGAGACTATGGTAGATGGTGATAAGTCATATAGGATATATCCTTATGAAAATATATTTTCACATATTATAGGTTATTCCCATCAAGGTAAAACAGGTATGGAAGCTTTGGTAAACTATGATTTGCTGAAATCAAATGTGGGAATAATAGAGAAAACCGTACAGTCAATATCTAAGAAAAAAAGTGTTGGAGATAATGTGATTACTACTTTAGATGCTGATTTACAAAAGAAGGCTTATGAATTATTAGGCAATAGAAAAGGTGCAATAGTAGTTATAGAGCCTTCAACTGGGAAAATACTTTGTATGGTTTCCAAGCCTGATTTTAATCCTAATTATATTGAGAGTAATTGGACTGAGCTAAATAATGATGAAATAAATTCGCCACTAAGTAATAAGGCTACTCATGGTTTGTACCCTCCAGGTTCTACTTTTAAGATTGTTACTACTTTAGCATATATAAGAGAAAATCCTAATTGGGAGGATTATACGTATACTTGTAAGGGGAAAGACGTGTTTGGACAGAACACAATCCATTGTTATTCTAATACTAAACATGGAGAAGAAAACTTGGAAGATGCATTTAAGATGTCATGTAATACAGCATTTGCTCATATAGGGACTAATTTAAATATGTACAAGTATAGAGCTGTTGCTGATGAATTATTATTTAATACATTACTTCCTTGTCCATTATATTTTAGAACCAGTAGTTTTGTACTGGATGGAAATTCCTATGTGAAAACAATAGCAGAAACAGCTATAGGTCAAGGAGAAACAGTAATAACTCCATTCCATAATGCTTTAATAACTTCTGCTATAGCTAATGGTGGTATATTAATGAAACCTTATCTAATTGATAGTGTTGAAAATGCTAAAGGAAAAATAATAACTAAAAATCTACCAGAATTCTATTCTGAGCTTATGAGCGTAGATGAAGCACATATAATAAAAGAATTCATGAAAAAGGTTGTAAGTGAAGGTACTGGAAAGACATCTGCTGTCCAAGGTATTGATGTTGCTGGAAAAACAGGTTCAGCTGAAAACACAGGGGATAAGCCTCATGCATGGTATGTAGGATTTGCACCAGCTGATAATCCTCAGATAGCTGTTTCCATAATAGTTGAAAACTCTGGAACAAGTACAAAGTATGCAGCACCAATAGCAAAACAACTTTTTGAACTTTATATTAATTAATTGATAAGTTCGATATAGTTGTTTGAATTGATAAACTTTACTTGAATATGACTGAAATAATATATAAATATAGCAGTTAAAAATATACAGTTGAAAAAAGTTAGAAAAAATTGTATACTTTTTAAGACGAGACATTTATTAGAAAAATGTTTAGATGGATTACCCAAAGGCTAGGAGGCATTAATATGATTGAAGCAGTTAGTTGTGGCGGGGTGGTAATTCATAAAGGTAAGATGTTATTACTTTATCAACATAAATACGAAGGCTGGGTATTACCCAAAGGTACTGTCGAAGACCAAGAAGAATATAATGATACAGCTATTAGAGAAGTACGTGAAGAAGCTTCCGTTAAAGCAAATATTATTAAATATGTTGGGAAAAGTCAATATTCCTTTATGATTGCCAATGATACAGTTGTTAAGGATGTACACTGGTATCTAATGAAGGCCTATAGCTATTATAGCAGACCACAAAGAGAAGAATTTTTTACTGATTCTGGGTACTACAAATATCATGAAGCATATCATTTACTAAAATTCAGCAATGAGAAGCAAATATTAGAACAAGCTTATAATGATTACTTGGACTTAAAGAAATGCAACATGTGGGGAAATAAAAAGTACATCTAAGGTATTTTAAATATTATAATTGGTCTACTTTATTTATTAAAGTAGGCTTTATTATATGTGTTATAATATGATTTACATATATCAATAAGGGTAAAGTAACATTTTATGTGAGGTAAGGAGATATAAAAAATGAAAAAAAATATTTTATTAGTAGATGATGAAAAAGAAATTGCTGATTTATTAGAATTGTATTTGAAGAATGAGGGATATTGCATTTACAAATTTTATAATGGAAATGAAGCACTTAAGTGTATAGAAACAACAAAATTAGATTTGGCAATATTGGATGTAATGCTTCCTGATACAGATGGTTTTACAATTTGCAAAAGGATTAGAGAAAAACATTTCTACCCAATAATATTATTGACTGCTAAAGTAGAAGATATTGATAAGATTATGGGGTTAACAATAGGAGCTGATGATTACATAACAAAACCTTTTAATCCTTTAGAGGTTATTGCAAGAGTCAAAACCCAATTAAGAAGATATATGCTGTATAATCATACAGATGATATTGATACATATACTAATAGATATGATATAAGAGGTATGGTAATTAATAAAGATACTCATAAATGTACATATCTGGGGAAATCTTTGTCACTGACTCCTATTGAATTCTCTATTCTTTGGTATCTATGTGAAAATAAAGGTAAAGTTGTTTCCTCTGAGGAATTATTTGAAGCAGTATGGGGGCAGAAATATCTAGATAACAACAATACGGTTATGGCTCATATAGGACGCCTTAGAGAAAAAATGAATGAACCTTCAAGAAAACCTAAATTCATAAAAACTGTATGGGGGGTTGGCTATCAAATTGAATAATAGATTAAAAAATTTTAAACGTAAATTTTCTATTAGATTTCTAATAAATTTTATTACTGCAATAGGTATATATTCAATTGCTTTATTAGCTGTATATTTTGCAGGTAGAGAAATATGTTCCATAATTATTTGGCAAAGTGATTCAGTACTTTATAGATTACTTAAGCTTACGGATAGTGTTGTTTTCCTAATTTTTATTTGGAGTATAGGCTTTATTATTTTATTTATAATTTATTGGGTAAAAGTAATTGGTTATCTAGAGAAGATTATTCAAGCAACAGAAACTATCTATACTTCAAAAGATGAATTAATAGAACTTCCAGCTGAATTAAATGAAGTTGAAAAACAAATGAATGAAATAAGATTTAACTTAAGAAAAAATGACCGAGCTGCAAGAGAAGCAGAGCAAAGGAAAAATGACCTTGTTATCTATTTAGCTCATGATTTGAAGACACCACTTACATCAGTTATTGGGTACCTTACGCTTCTAAGAGATGAACAGCAGATATCAGAGAATCTTCGTATGAAATATCTTTCCATTTCATTGGATAAAGCAGAACGTCTGGAAGATCTGATCAACGAATTTTTTGAGATTACCCGTTTTAATCTTACGAACCTGACTTTGGATATTAGTAGAGTTAATCTTAATCGTATGATGGAGCAGATTACTTATGAGTTTAAACCAATGTTTGCAGAAAAGGCTTTGAAATATTCTTTGAAAGTGACCTCAGATATCAATATTAGGTTTGATGTCAATAAAATGCAGCGTGTATTTGATAATCTGATTCGTAATGCAATAAATTACAGCTTTGAACATAGTATAATTGAAATATCCGTTATTCAATTGGAAGATTGTGTACAATTAACTTTCATTAATCATGGAAATACAATTCCAAAAGAAAAGTTAAGTAGGATTTTTGAGCAATTCTATCGTTTAGATACATCTCGTACTACTAAAACAGGTGGTGCTGGGTTAGGACTTGCTATAGCAAAAGAAATAATAGAACTCCATAAAGGAACCATAAGTGCATTCAGTGAAAATGAAATAACTAGATTTGAAGTTATGATACCAAATTCTTTGTAGGAAAATCGTAAGAATTTCATAATAAATAAATCATAATATCGTTTTATAAAATTAAAAAAGAGCATTCTATATTTTAGTATAATTATTACTAAAGTAGAATGCTCTTTGTCTTTGATAACTTTACTTTTTAAGGCAAAGAAGAAATAGCTTAAAAAGGAGACAAAAATATGAGAAAGAAAAAAATAGCAATTTTATTTGGAGGATATTCAACAGAATATAACGTATCCTTACAATCTGCTAATTCAATTATTAGAAATATGAATGAAGAATTATATGAAAAAGTACTTATTGGAATTACTAGAGAAGGATCATGGTTTAGATATTATGGTAATGTTGGTAACATTCTTAACGATACATGGTATCTCAATGAGGATGAGTGTATTCCTGTTGTTATATCTCCTAATCGCAATTTTGGTGGGATTATTGAATTATCAAAAAGTACAAAAAGGTTTACAAAAATTGATGCTGCATTTCCCATTTTGCATGGCAAAAATGGTGAAGACGGTACTATACAAGGATTGATTGAATTAGCAGGTATTCCACTAATAGGATGTGATACACTTAGTTCCGCATTATGTATGGATAAAGCTAAAGCTCACAAGCTTGTTAAAGAAGTAGGTATCTTAATACCTAATGGAATTGTAATTTCAAATAAAGAAGATAATCAATCTTTGTACATAAAAACTAAACATCTTAATTATCCATTATTTATAAAACCTCTTAAAGCAGGATCTTCGTTTGGTATTTCGAAAATATATAAAAAAGAACATTTGTTAGAAGCGGTTAAAATTGCATTTGAGCACGATAATCAAGTAATAATAGAAGAGAACATTAATGGCTTTGAAGTTGGATGTGCTATATTGGGAAATAACGATTTGATAGTAGGAGAAGTAGATGAAATTGAATTGAGTCATGGATTTTTTGATAATAATGAGAAGTACTCTTTAGAAAGTTCAAAAATTCATATGCCAGCACGAATAGATGAGGAAACAACAAATCGTATAAAAGAAACAGCAAAAGTGATTTATAAAATATTTGGTTGTACAGGGTTTGCAAGAATAGATATGTTTTTGGATGATGACAAGATAATTTTTAACGAAGTTAATACAATACCAGGATTTACTTCCCATAGTCGTTATCCAAATATGATGAAAGGCATCGGATTGTCATTTAGTAGTATTTTAGACAAACTGATTGAATTAGGTGTGGAATAATGGAAATGATTACTCTTAATAAAAATGATATTTACACGGGTAATTTAATTCTTGTGAACAAATTTTATCCGTTAAAAAATAACAACAGTAAAAATAAAAGTTGTATTGTACCATTGAGTCCTCAATATAAGGATACACTTCTAGAGATGAAAACAGCAAATATGTTGGAGCATCTTGTAAGTGATTTGAAATGTGATGAGGACATAATTCCTGTAAGTGGTTATCGTTCATATGAAGAACAAAAAAATATATATGTGGATTCATTAGAGAATAATGGTAAGGATTTTACCGAGAAATTTGTTGCTATTCCCAATCATAGTGAACATCAAACAGGGTTAGCCATAGATTTAGCACTAAAACAAGATGACATTGATTTTATTTGCCCTAATTTCCCATATGATGGTATATGTAACGTCTTTCGAGAAAAGGCACCTCATTATGGATTTGTAGAACGTTATGAAAAGGGTAAGGAAGCTATTACTGGGATTGCTCATGAACCTTGGCATTTTCGTTTTGTAGGTTATCCTCATTCTCAAATAATGACTGATTGGGGGGTATCTCTCGAAGAGTACATAGATGCTATTAAGCAATATGCAATCAATAAAAAACATTTTAAGGTAAAATATGGCAAAAAAACTATAGAAATATTTTATGTAAATATGTCTTCGCAAATAAAAACAATAAATTTACCAGATAAAGGATGTTATTTGATATCAGGTAACAATGTAGATGGTTTTATTATTACTTTGTGGGGGAATAATTAATGAATAGAAGAGAATATGCAGGAATAGATTATTTTAGGATTATAGCTGCTGTTTTAATAGTGGCTATTCATACATCACCTTTATTAATGATTAATGAAACTGCTAACTTTATCTTAACTCGTAGTATTGCTCGTGTAGCAGTCCCATTTTTTTTTATGACATCTGGTTTCTTTTTATTTTCTAATAGTAATCTGAATAAAGAAAGATTAAATCGTTTTCTTAAAAAGACTGCATTATTATACTTGGTTTCAATTGTTATATATCTTCCTATTAACATATATAATGGATATTTCAAGCAAGACTTTTTGTTCTTAACTATTTTAAAAGATATTTTTTTTGACGGTACTATTTATCATTTGTGGTATTTACCTGCATCAATGTTAGGAGCAGTTATTTCTTTTTATCTAATCAAAAAAATAGGGTGTTATAAAGCTTTAAAATTAACTTTATTATTATATGGGATAGGACTAATGGGTGATAGTTATTTTGGGATTATAGAATCATCTAGGATATTGAATATATTTTATAAAAAGCTATTCCTATTATCTAGTTATACACGTAATGGGTTGTTTTTTGCTCCAGTATTTTTTATACTAGGTGGAATTATTGCTAGACAACGTAGACAATATTCTTTGAAACTGTGTTTAGTAGGGACATTAGGTTCGACCATACTTATGATAGTGGAAGGACTACTTCTTAATAGTTTAGGATTGCAGAGACACGATAGCATGTATATTATGCTAATACCTTGTATGTTTTTCTTATATCAACTTCTTATTTTATGGAAAGGGCATTCATTACCTATATTAAGAAATACTGCAATGATTATTTATATAATTCATCCAATGACCATTGTGATAATCCGTTTAATTGGAAAGTCTATGAATCTACAAAAAATATTGGCTGATAATAATCTGATTCATTATATTGTAGTACTAGTATGCTCAAGTATAGTAGCTGTAGTATTAGCAAGAACATTAAAAAAAACAATAAATTTAATTAGATACCAAAAAATAATAAAGAATAAAGATAGAGCATGGATTGAAGTAAGTTTAGATAACTTGAAACATAATATTATGACTTTACAGGGAATAATTCCAGATAAAAGCGAAATAATGGCTGTTGTAAAAGCAGATGCCTACGGTCATGGAGCAGTAAAAGTGGCAAGTTACTTGAATGAAATTGGTATAAAATCCTTTGCAGTTGCTACAATTGATGAGGGTATCCTTCTACGAAGGAAGGGAATAAAAGGTGATATTCTAATATTAGGATATACTGATCCTTCAAGAGTTAGACATCTTAGACGTTATCGTCTAACACAAACAATAATAGATTATGAGTATGCTAAAAGATTAAATGAGTATAAGCATCCTATAAAAGTGCATATCAAAATAGATACAGGAATGCACCGAATGGGGGAAAACGCAAGTAAAGTAGATAAAATCATTAAAATATTTCAATTCGAGAACTTAGAGATTTTCGGTATCTACACCCATCTATGTGTTGCAGATAGTAAGGATAGAGAAGATATCATCTTTACTAAAAGTCAAATAGAATCTTTTTACTCTTTATTGGGAAACCTTGAGAAAAATAATATTGTATTACCTAAAGTCCATATTCAAAGCAGTTACGGACTTCTTAATTATCCTGAGTTACACTGTGATTATGTAAGATTAGGAATTGCTATATATGGTGCAATAGATTCGGTAAGAGATAAAACCAAGATTCAACCTGACTTGTATCCTGTTCTATCTTTAAAAACAAAAGTTGCATTAATTAGAGAGATAGTTGCAGGTGAAAGCGTAAGTTACGGACGTACATTTATTGCTGATAAAAATTGTAGAATTGCTGTCATTCCAATTGGTTATGCAGATGGTTTTCCACGTAATCTTTCTTGTGAATGCTGTAGTGTGTTATTACATGGTTATCGAGTGCCTATTATTGGCAAAATATGTATGGATCAACTTATAATTGATATAACTAATGTACCAGATGTAAAACAAGGGGATATTGTAACTTTGATTGGAGTTGATGGTATAGAAAAAATATATGCTACAGAGGTAGCCAATAAATCTAAAAGCATTGCTAATGAAATATTAAGTAGGTTAAGTTATAGAGTAAAAAAAATATATATTTGATTTTAGGATATAATAATTTTAAAATTAGTATCTTAAAAATCGTAAGGAGAGTTCAGGATGTATAGTTTTAAGGAAATAGAAAAAGAACAATTGAATAGTTATACTACGAATAAAAAAGGACATATTTTCCAAACATCCTATTGGGCTGATGTGAAGAATGAATGGAAAGCAAAATTCTTTGGAGGATATAATGATAATGGAGATATTATGCTAACATGTGTAATTCTTATTAGAAAGATTCCATATATAAATCAATATATGGGATATATACCTAGAGGATTTAATTGCGATTACAGTAATAATATCTTAGTGAGTGAATTTACAGAATTCATGAGGAGTTATGCTAAGAAAAATAGAATTGCATTTATATCCATCGATCCAGATATTCATATTAATGAAAATGAAGAATTAAACCATAATGGTAATGAAGTAAAGAATATGTTGATTGATATGGGATATAAACATAAAAACACCAAGAATTTTGAAAATATACAACCTAATTTTGTGTTTAGATTATATTTTGATATGACAAATGAACTGAAGGAAAGAAAAAAAGTTGTTTTTGATAATTTTTCTAAGAAAACAAAGTACAATATTAAGATTGCTGAAAAACGAGGTCTTACTGTAGAGGTGTACGATAAAGATAATATCACTGATGAGATAATTGACATATTCCATAAAAAAATGCTAATTACAGGGCAAAGGGATAACTTTATAACAAGGCAAAGAGATTATTTTAAAAATATGATTGAAAGAATCTATCCATTTTGTAGATTGTATATGGTTAAATATAATTATAATCTGGATTCTAGCAGAATTGAATCAAATATTGACCAACAGGAGAAAAATAAAAAGAAGTTAGAGAATAAGAAAAATGATTTTGTGGCTATTTTAGGAACTGAAATTGATGAAGAGGAAAGGGAAAAGAATAATAAGAAGTTAATTGATATAGAGAAAAGAATTGCAGATTGCCATAGACAATTAAAAGGCTTCAGGCAAAGATTGGAAAGTATTGCAAAATATAAGAGCGAAAATAATGTTTATATAGCTGGAGCAATATATTTATATTATGGAGGCAAAGGATGGTATTCCTATGGTGCATCAGATAATGAACTTCGTGATACAATGCCAAATTATCTAATGCAGTGGAAAATGATTGAAGATACCATAGACTTAGATTGTTATATGTATGATTTTAGAGGTGTATCAGGGGATCTAGATTCCAATAATCCTCTTTATGGGCTATACAAATTTAAAAAGGGTTTTAATGGGGATTTTGTTGAATTCATAGGAGAGTTCGATTTAGTAATTAATAGTTTTATATATAGATTATTTAGATTTGCATTACCTAGATTTAAACGTATCAGATCCAAATTGAAAAATAAGAAGAATTAAATTAATTAGCTTATTTCTACTATTGTTGAAATAAGCTGATTTTATTTTACAAGGTAATTGATATTTAAATTACTAAAAAATATATAGCATAATTTGACAAAATATTTTCAAACAAGTTATAATATAACTACATACAAATGATTTGACTAGATGATTTTATTAACTATACCATATAAGTTGAATTAGATAATTTCTATATAAGAGCAATTATTTAGCTATTCACTTATAAAAGCAAGAAAAATATCTAACAGAAAGAAGTGAAAAAGTGAAAAGTATATATGAAGAGCTTATTAAACTTAAAGAAAAAGGTGAATCTTGTATTATGGTTACAGTTGTTGAGATGACAGGAAGTGCACCTGTAACGGTTGGTAAGAAAATGTTGATAGGAGAAAGTGGTATTGCTATTGGAACTGTTGGAGGTGGGGCATTAGAATACTCTGCAAAGCAAAAATGTGAAGAATTACTCAGTAAAAGAAAAAGCAAACTTGAAAAATATATACTTAACGAAGGTAAGATTCTAGAAAAAGGAGCAACAGTATTACCAATGGCATGTGGTGGGGAAGTAACTTTATTTTATGAATACATTGGTGTTAAAGCCAAAATATATATTTTTGGTGCAGGACATGTTGGACAAGCACTAACTAGTGCGTTATGTAAAATGGATTTTTTTATTACTGTTATAGATGATCGTAAAGAAATATATGATGATATACAACAAGCTGATAGAAAAGTTCAATCATCTTATGTAGACTTTATAGAAAAAGAAAAATTAGATAGGAATAGTTTTATTGTGGTATGTACTCCATCCCATAATAATGATTATAATGTTCTTAACAAAGTTCTTGAATTAGACATAAATCCTAAGTATATAGGAATGCTATGCTCACAAATAAAATTAAAAGCTTTTCTAAAAAAAATAAATGGAAAGTACGAAAAAGTAAATTTATCAAATTTGTATTCGCCTATTGGTCTAGATATAGGAGGATGTTCGCCTGAAGAAATAGCTGTATCTATAGCAGCAGAAATACTGGCAATCAGTTATGATAAAAAAGGACATAAGCATCTTAGAAATAGTGATTTGCTGGATAATTAAAGTTATAATATCATCTAAGGAAGGAAATGCTAATGGTTAATGTAATAACTGGGGCAATAAATTCTGGTAAAACAAGTAAAATAGTTAATTTATATGACAGGATGAAACAAGGGGATGGATTTGTTTCAATTAAAAATATGGATAAAGACAAAGTTCATAGTTATGAAATAATGCGATTGTCCAATAGAAAAAAACATCAATTTATTCTAAGAGAAGAATTTCTAACAGATGAGTGGTATGAATCTTGTAAGATAGGACCATATAGTTTCTCAAAACCTACCTTGAATTATATTGAAGAAACGATACGAGAACTTATAGAAGCCAAAATATCACCTATCTTTTTAGATGAAATTGGACGCCTTGAATTACAAAATAAATGCTTTCATAAAATACTGGTGGAGTTACTTAATAATGAATGCGAGATCTATATAACAGTTAGAGAAGATTCATTAGATGACCTAATCAAAAAATATAATCTGATTAATAAAATCAACATACTAAATCAATAAGAAAGGGTAGAATAAGTGAACCTTCTAAAAGCTTTAGAATTGGACGAACAAAGTACAAATATAATATCTATAGTTGGAGCTGGTGGAAAAACTACAGCTATGTATAGGCTAGGTAAAGAAATGAAGACAGCTGATAAAAAAGTTTTAATGACAACTACAACAGCTATTTATTATCCAATGTCAAAGGATTATGATAACTTAATCATATCAGATAACCTAGAAGATCTAATACTAGAATCTAAACGGTTATTAAAAGGAACCATAACAATAATAGGGAAATCGATAATCCATCAAAATGAAAAGCTTCAGGGTATTGATAAAGAGTGGATAAAACCTTTGTATAATGAGGGCAATTATGATTCAGTTATTATTGAATCTGATGGAGCAAAAAGAAAATCACTAAAAGCGCCAGCATGGTATGAACCTGTAATACCTAATTGCTCTACAATAGTTGTAGGTTGTGTTGGCTTAGATATCATAGGTAAGAGTATAAATGAAAAATGGGTACATAGAGCAAATATTTTTTCTAGAGTTGTTGATGGAAAAATGGGAGATATTATTGATTATGATACCATATTGAAATTGATTATTTCTAAAGAAGGGATATTCAAAGATTGTAGAAATCAATGCAAGAAGATAATTTTACTTAATAAAATATCTGATGAAAAGCAGTTATTAGATGTACAAAAACTAGGAGAAGATATAATAAAAGAAGGTAAAAATATCTCAAGGGTTATTGTTGGAAATGTAAATATGGAAAATCCAATAATAAAGGTTATGGAGTGATAATATTGATAACAGCTATTATTTTAGCAGCAGGTTTTTCTAGAAGATTTGGTAGTGAAAAATTATTATTGAAATTGAATGATAAATCTTTAATTACTCATGTCATAGATACTGTAATTAAAAGTGAATTCAAAGAAATTATTCTTGTATATCAAAATGAAGAGATAAAAAAAATAGCTGAAAAATATAAGATAAAACATATTTACAACGGATTATCTATTAATGGTATGAGCAGTTCATTGAAATGTGGTATTAGCAAAGCTTCTGAAACGGATGCATATATGTTTATAAATGGGGACCAACCATTTATAAATAACGAAATAATAGAAACTCTGATAAAAACATTTTATAAAACAGAAGAAAGTATTGTTGTTCCAAGATATAGTGGTAAGAGAGGCAATCCTGTTGTTTTTAGTTCTAAATGGAAGAAAGAATTTATGAATGTGACAGGTGATGTTGGCGGAAGAAATATAATAAAGAATAATCCAAATGAAGTCTATTATTTGGATATGACTGAAAATAAATACAACCTAGATGTTGATACTCAAAAGGATTATTTAACAATCAAGGAGATGATGAATAATGATTAAAGATTTAGTTGTTGTTAGAGGCGGAGGAGATATTGCAAGTGGAACTATACATAGACTTACAAAATGTGGGTTTAAAGTCGTAGTACTAGAAATTAATGAACCAACGGTTATTCGAAGAACGGTTTCATTCGCAGATGCAATATATGATAACGAAATTACAATAGAAAATATTAAGGCAGTAAGGGTCAATGATATTAACGAAGTTAAAAATAATCTGAATGACAATATTATTCCAGTGCTAGTTGATGAGTCAGCCAAGAGTATTGACCATTTGAAACCTGAAATTGTTATAGATGGTATATTAGCTAAGAAGAATCTGGGAACCAAGATGGATATGGCTCCAATTGTTATAGGTCTAGGACCTGGATTTACAGCAGATGAAGATGTACATGCTGTCATAGAGACCAATAGAGGGCATGATCTAGGTAAAGTGATTTATAATGGAATGGCACAAAAAAATACAGGTATCCCAGGTAATATAGATGGATTTAGCCGCGAAAGGATTATTCGTTCGCCTAAAATAGGTATCGTAAATACTACAGCAGATATTGGTGATATAGTTAAAAAAGGGGAATGTGTAGGATATGTAAATGATTCACCCGTGTTAGCACCTATAAGTGGAGTTATAAGGGGATTAATTAAGAGCGGTATCCATGTTACAGAAAATTTCAAAATAGGCGATGTAGACCCTAGAGGTAAAGTCAGTAATTGTTTTACAATATCTGATAAGGCTAGAGCTGTTGGGGGAGGAGTTCTAGAAGCTATTCTGACTTTGAGGAATAATCAATAAAATCATATGTTTTAAAAACATAAAATCGATCCCTAATAATTATTAGTAGTATTATTAAGGACCGATTTTTATTTATCATATTAAATTATTTTTTCTTTTTTTTGGAGTATGGCGTACTGTCAAGTGGTAAGCTAGTTCTGAATTCATTGTCATAGTTATAATAAGCTCCTGAAACAGCAGGTGCTGTAACGATAGAACAAATCTCTCCAATACCTTTCGCACCATGTGCTAGCCCCTCATGTTTTTTGCCTATAATTATTGGCTTGATTTCTGGAACTTTATTGGCTTTAAACAATCCAAGTGTACCAAATTTGGCAGTAGGTCTGCAATTATCTAATGGGTAATCTTCTGTTAATGCATAACCTAGACTCATAACAGTTCCACCTTCAATCTGTCCTTCTATGGATTTCGGATTGATTGGAGTTCCAACATCGTGACATGCTACAATTTTTTTTACTGTTCCATCATCATTTAATATAACAACATGAGTAGCATAACCATAGGTGACATGACTATATGGATGTTCTTTGTCAGTGCCTAATGGATCAGTTACACATGTGTATTCACCATAATATTCTTTGCCATTTAAGTCCAATAGTGATTTATTCTTTAAATCATCCTTTAATTTTGTTGCGGCTATTCTGGCTGCTTCTCCTGTGAAGACCGTTTGCCTTGAAGCAGTTGAATTACCTGAATCTGGAGTCAAATGTGTATCTGGAGTACTATGTACAATGATATTAGGTGATATATTAATTACTTGACAAATCATTTGTGTAATAACTGTAGCAAGACCTTGGCCAACACAAGCTGCACTTGTATGAGTATATATCTTGTTATCTTTGATTATTAATTTACATCTGCCTGTATCAGGGACACCAACACCAAGTCCTGCATTTTTCATAGCACATGCAACACCTACATATTTTTCACTATCAAAATCTTTTTTTACAGCTTCTAATGTCTCAGCACAAGCAGTATATTCATCTGCAATCTGACCATTAGGGAGTATCTGTCCTGGTCTTATTGCATTTTGGTATCTTATTTTCCAAGGAGATATTCCAACTAGATTAGCAAGCTGATTAATATTATTTTCAGTTGCAAAACAGCTCTGAGTAACACCAAAACCTCTGAATGCACCACCAGGTGGGTTATTAGTATATACTGCCTTTCCTAATATATCAACATCTTGATAATTATATGGTCCAGCAGCATGAGTACATGCTCTTTGGAGTACAGGTCCTCCTAATGATGCATAAGCTCCTGTATCAGATATGATAGTAGCTTTCATGGCGGTCAAATAACCATTTTCATCACAAGCAGTTGTAAAATCCATTTCCATAGCGTGACGTTTTGGATGTATGAGCATGCTTTCTTTTCTTGTAAATGAGACTTTTACAGGTTTGTTTGTTTTATAGGCAAGTATAGCAGCAAGATGTTGAACGGTCATATCTTCTTTCCCACCGAAAGCACCACCTACTATTTTACTTATAACTCTAATTTTATCTTTATCCAAGCCAACAGCTTCCGTACATTCTCTATGTGTCTGATAAATACCTTGGTCAGCACAATAAATAGATATTTTACCATCTTTTGAAGGTACAGCAACGGCACTCTCAGGTTCTAAAAAAGCATGTTCTGTAAATGGAGTGCTGTAATGATTAGTTACAACATACTTAGAGTTCTTGATTCGTTCATCTGCATTTCCTCTAATAAGATGTTCTACTGATAAGATATTACCTTCTTCATGAATTAGAGGAGCATTGTCCGCTAGAGCTTCTTCTGGACATGTTATTGGTTTTAGTTCTTCATATTCAATATCAACTAGTAATTTTGCTTGTTCTAGAATTTCTTTTGTTTCTGCAGCGATTAGCACTAGAGCATCACCTAAACACCTTGTTTGGCTTCCTTCTGGTATAAGTATATCCCAATCCTTTTTTAAGTGACCAATTTTAGATGCCCCTGGTAAATCATTTGCAGTAATTACTGTTATTACACCTTCTAATTTTTTTGCCTTACCAATATTAATTTTTTTTACAATTGCACGGGGATATTGACTTCTGACACAGCTTCCATATATCATGCCGTCTATACGCATATCATCTACGTATTCTGCTTCACCTAGAGCTTTAGAAATAGCATCAACCCTGTGCATATTTTCTCCAACAAGTCCTGTGAAGGAACATTCTGGTATAGTGGTATTCTCTCTTAATAATTTTGATGCTAATTTTATTGCATTTATTATTTTTACATAACCGGTACATCTACATATGTTATTCTTGATGGCCTCTCTAATTTGTTCTTCATCAGGGTCAGGAATTTTATCAATCAATCCTTTTGCACTAATAACCATACCAGGAGTACAAAAACCACATTGGACGGCACCTGCTTCTTTAAATGCATAGCTATATACATTTTTTTCTCTTAATGAAAAACCTTCGACGGTTATAATTTCTTTTCCATTTAACTTATCAGTCCATAAAACACAAGATTTAGTTGCTTTACCATTGACTAATACCATACATGCTCCACATGAACCTTCCATACATCCATTTTTAACTGAAGTAAGATTTAACGTATCTCTTAAATAATTAATTAACTTCCCGTTTTTTGTTACAGAAACATGCTGACCGTTCACAATAAAATCTGACATAAACTCACCTCATTAAATAACTATATTTTTCGTTAACTGTGGTAATCAAGTTTTTAATATCTTCAGGTAATATATTATTATTGTCATTAAGGTTAATATCTAAGATGTCATTATCTAGTCTTACTCTACATTCACTAGAGTTATTATCACACATATAGAATCCTTGATTTTTACTACTTAAAAAATCTTCTTCTGTATGGAAAAGAGTAAATTTATCTTTATATGGAGCACTTTCATAAGGGCAAAATACCTGGCAATTACCACATTCATTACACATATTATCTATGTGTAGAATTTGTGCCATTGACTTACCAGTAACAGATATTGATATATTTGCTCTATTAGGACATACATCAACACAAGTTTCACATAGGAGGTTACATTCTAGACATCGCTTACTTTCTTCTTGTATGTTTTCAAACATTTTTATAGTACCTTTTTTACTATAAGCCGCGGTAATATCTTGTTTATAATCGTGATTAGCAAATCCTTTTTCTTCTACATTCTCTTTATTCATAACAGATAATGCAAATTTCATTGAATCAGCAATGGATTCTACAACTGTAGATGGACCACGAAGAGCATCACCTGCAACATAGACATTTTCAATATTGGATTCACATGTTTTTTCGTCAACTTCAACATAATTATTTTTAACTGTTATATTATTATTTTCAAATAAACAGGTATCAGTTTTTTGACCTATAGCTGAGATGATAGAATCAGCAGGTATGTTAATGATATTATCAGTTTTTACAGGACTACGTCTGCCAGAACTATCAATATCACCAAGTTTCATTTCACAACACTTTAATTGACTATTCTCAATATCAATAGGGGAGAGGAGTTCTTTGATTATTACTCCATCTTGAATAGCTAATATCATTTCTTCTTCGTCAGCTGGCATATATTTTTTGGTTCTTCTATAAATAAGATATACATTCTTAACATCTTTAATCCTTTTCGCTGCTCTTGCTGTATCCATTGCTGTATTGCCTCCGCCTATAACAACAACATCTTTACCTAAATTATATGCTTTACCATCAGTTTTTAGATTTTCAAGAAATTCTAATGCATCAATAGGATTCCCATTTTCTAATTTTAGATTTACAGGATTCCAAGCACCAACAGCTAGTAATATATATTTATATCCTTTTTCTTTCAATTTTTGTACATTGTTTTGCTCATTATTCAATTTTATTTCAATACCCATTTTTTTAATTAGATCAATGTCTTTTTCAATAGAAGCTGATGATATTCTAAAATCTGGGATAACATGTTTGACAATACCTCCAAGAGATTTTCTTTTTTCGAATATGGTTACATCCATTCCGCATCTGCCTAGGAAATATCCTGCTGCCAATCCTGCTGGACCGCCTCCTACAATAGCCACTTTAGTATTGGACCTTTTTACAGGTGGTGTCAATTCTTTCATTAAATCATTATATGCTATCTTAGCAGCCGCTAATTTTGCATCACGTATCTTAATATGCTCTTCATAAAAATTACGTGTACATTTTGTTGTACATGGATGGCTACATATAGTACCTGTTATAAAAGGAAGAGGATTCCTGTCAATAATTACTTTTAGTGCGTCTGCATATTTACCTTTACCCACTAAATCAATATAAGTAGGTATTTCTTGATTAATTGGACAGGCTAATTTACAAGGAGATATAAAACAATCAATTAAAGGAACCTTTTTATTTATTTTATTATTATGTATAGGTTTTATTGGCTTTCTATAATATGAATCAGCTATTGCATCATCTTTTAATTCTTTTAAAGATGTTATGTCAATAGATGAATAATTATTATAGTTAAGATTACTAAGCTTATGAGATATTTGTACACAACGTTCATAACCACCATTTTTAAGTAGGGTAGTAGCGATAGTTATTGGACATATTCCTGTTTTTACAATTTTATCAATATTATAGGCATCAGCCCCACCTGAGTATGAAATTTTTAACTTACCTTTAAAAGTGGTAGCTAATTTGTAAGCAAGCGCTATTGAAAGGGGATATAAGGAGCGACCTGACATATACATCTCTTCACCAGGTAATTCATTTTGTGCAATTTTTACTGGAAAAGTATTAGTCAGTTTTACTCCAAAAGTTAGCTTGTTCTTAGTAGCCATTTCTATTAGGCGATGAAACATTGGTACAGCATCATCATATTGTAGATCATCTTTAAAATGATAATCATCAAATACTAAATAATCATAACCCATTTTATCTAGAGTATTACGAGCATAATCATAACCAAGTAGAGTAGGATTACATTTTACAAAAGTATTAAGATGTTTTTCTAATATAAGATAAGAAGCTATACGTTCTATTTCTTCTGGAGGACATCCATGAAGAGTTGATAAGGTAATAGAAGTACAAATAATAGGTGATATATTTTCAACAAAATTTTCATCAATGTTTTTAAACCTGTGAATGTTTTTTAATATGTATTTTTTGCATTCTAACCATATAGTAGAATTAGAAGCATCTTTCAATCCTTCTATAAAAGCATCTATTTTAGGGGAGGATATACCTTCAAAATCATATCCAACACTCATGTTGAATATAAAGCCGTTTTCATCACCAAAGCCATATTCTTTTGATATTAACTTAAGTATAAACCAAGCTTTCACATATTCTTCAAAAGCTCGTTGTACAGTTAGTTCAGTTGACCATTCAACATTATAACCTTCGTCTTTTGCATTAATACAAGGTTTTGCTACACATAAATCCTCGCCATCCAAGGTTTGTACAGTCTTAAGTTCGAAAAATCTGCATCCAGCAGCATAAGAAGCAACAATATTTTGAGTAAGTTGAGTATGTGGACCAGCAGCAGGACCAAAAGGAAGTTCCATCTGTTCATTAAACAAATCAATTTTATTTTTATTTTCAATATGTACAAATTTTCTAATGCCAAATATAGTATTAACTCTACTATATTCATCTATTATCCACTCTATAAGATTCTCAAAAGGGATAGGGTACATTCTATCACTCATTTTATTCACACCCTTATTAAAATTTTTTCCATAAAGCAGTTGAATGTTCGTTTGCTTTAGCAAAGATACTAGATTCATCTATATTTATGAGTTCTCTATCTTTCATTAACAATTTACCATTTATCATAGTAGTTTTTACATTACGACCATTTACTCCAAATAAAATATGACTATTATAGTTAGTCTCGTTAATTGGGGTATATGGTTCATAGTCTAAGATGACAACATCAGCATATGAACCTTTCGAAAGTATACCTAAAGGCTTTTCATAAAAACGATTGGCTATACTTGCATTATTATCAAATAACATCTTAGGAACTTCAGTCCATGCTACGGAAGGGTTGCCATTATGGTGTTTATGTAGTATGTTAGCTACTTTCATTGATTCTAACATATCACTAGTATAACCATCTGTTCCAAGTCCAAGAAGAATTTCGTTATCCAATATTTTTAGGATTGGAGTACATCCAACAGCATTTCCCATATTTGATTCTGGATTATGAACAACCATTGTATTGGTTTCTTTCAAAATATCCATTTCTAATGGGTTTATATGAATACAATGAATAGCTAGTGTTTTAGATCCCAATATGTTCATATCAAATAAACGGTTTACAACATTTTTATTGTGTTTTTTCAAAGAATCATATAAATCTGTAATACCTTCAGATACATGTATATGATATCCAGTATCAGCAGGGATATTTTCTGCAATATGATACAAGGTATCATCAGAAAGAGTAAATGAAGCATGTAATCCCATCATAGCTTTTTGCATATCACAAGTATCTTTTTTTGCAGAGTTAATGAAATCTATATTTTCTTTAACAGCTTGTATCATTTCATTTTTACCATTACGGTCTGATACTTCATAGCAAAGGCAGGTACGTAATCCTAACTCATGTGCTACATTAGAGATCTCATATAAACTTCCAGTGGTACATCCATAGCTGGCATGGTGGTCAAAAACTGTTGTAACACCATTTTTAATACAATCTATATAAGTAACATAAGCACTATACTTAACATCTTCTAGTGTTAGGTGTTTATCTATTTTCCACCACATACCTTCTAGAATTTCTGAGAAATTTTGGGGATTATAACCTTCAATAGATAAACCTCTAGCAAAGGAACTATAGATGTGATGATGCGTATTAATGAGACCCGGCATAATCAGTCCATGATCTGCATCAATAAATTCTTCATTAGGATACTTTTCTTTCATATCTCCAGTTTTTCCTAAATCATAGATCAAGTTATCTTTTACGCATAGACAACCATCTTCAATAAATGGGTTATTCTTATCTCTGGTTATAAGTCTACCATTACCCAATAAAATCATATAAACCCTCCTTATAATATCATTAATTACATTAAGATTATTTAGAATATAACTTAATAATATAATTCCTAATATTAAATTTAATATATTATATTAATTAAATTATATGAAATAACTAATTATAATAACCATATAATATGTAACATAAAACTTACAGATAAGCTTTATGACGATAAAATGCATAATTTACATATTGATATCATTCTAATTACAGACTACCACCAATAATTGCAAAAGTCAAAGAAATTAAAAATATTTTTGTAAAATAAAAATATTTTTGCAAAAAACATTGAATTATTATTTTTCGGGTGATATACTGTAATCATAATACAATAAATCGATGGATAATGAAATAAAGTAACTTTTGAAAGGATTTATATAATGGATAATAATATGAATTTGGATTTTTTAAAAAGGTTAGCTAGGGGTATAGTGCATCATTTTGGCAAGAATTGTGAAATAGTTATACATGATTTGAAAGCTGATAGTTTACATAAGACTATAATAGAAATTGAAAATGGCCATGTGACTAATAGGAAGATTGGAGATGGTGCATCACATATCGTTTTAAATACAATAAATAAAGAAGAAGACAAACTAGACGATTCTATAGGTTATCTAACAAAAACTCATGATGGAAGAGTATTAAAATCAAGTAGCATATATATTAGAGATGAAGATGATGAACCTATAGGTATTTTTTGTATTAACTATGATATTACTGAGCTTACTATCGCAGAAAATTCAATAAAAAGTTTACTTAATCATAAGGAAGAAAAGAAAGAGGTAGAGGAAATACCACAGAATGTAAATGATTTATTAGATAACTTAATTGACCAATCAGTTAAGCTGATAGGGAAACCAGTAGCATTAATGAGTAAGGAAGATAAAATAAAATCAATACAATATTTAAATAATGCTGGTGCTTTTCTTATAACTAAATCAGGCGATAAAATATCTAAATATTTTGGAATATCAAAATATAGTATCTATAATTATATAGATGTTAAACGCTAATTAATCTCATTTTTAAAATTTTGAGAATTAATCTGAATAAATATGAAATTTGAGGAGGTTTTTATTAATGGATTTTAACGCTGTAAAAAAGAAAGCTAATGATTATGAGAAAGAAATGACTCGATTCTTACGTGATTTGATTGCTATTCCAGGAGAAAGTTGTCGGGAAAAAATGGTAATTAAACGTATAGAAGAAGAAATGAAAAGTGTAGGTTTTAACGAAGTTGAAATTGATAATATGGGTAATATTCTAGGTTATATGGGAAGTGGAGAAACTCTAATAGCTTATGATGGACATATTGATACGGTAGGTCTTGGAGAAATGAGCAATTGGACTTTTGATCCTTATGAAGGATATGAAAATGATGAAGAAATAGGTGGTAGAGGTTCTTCAGATCAATTGGGTGGTATTGTATCTAGTATCTATGGTGCTAAGATCATGAAAGATCTAGGATTACTGAATGATAAGTATAAAGTGTTAGTTACAGGAACTGTACAGGAAGAGGATTGTGATGGACTATGTTGGCAATACATAATCAATGAAGATAAGATTAAACCTGAGTTTGTTGTTATTACTGAGCCAACAAATGGTAATATCTACAGAGGTCACAGAGGACGTATGGAGATTCGTGTAGAAGTTAAAGGTGTATCTTGTCATGGTTCAGCTCCAGAACGAGGGGATAATGCAATATACAAAATGGCTGAGATCATAGAAGAAGTAAAAGAATTAAATGATAGATTACATTATGATGAATTTTTAGGAAAAGGTACTCTTGCTGTATCTGAAGTCTTTTTCAATTCTCCATCAAGATGTGCAGTTGCAGATATGTGCGCTATATCTGTTGATAGACGTTTAACAGATGGAGAAACATATGAATCAGCGCTAGATGAAATTCGTCAATTGCCAAAAGTTGAAAAATACAGTGCTAATGTAAGCATGTACAAATATACTAGACCAAGCTGGACTGATCTAACATATCCAACAGATTGTTATTTTCCAACATGGGTAATACCAGAAGACAGTTCTCCAACAAAAGCAATGGTAAAAGCTTATGAAGGTATGTTTGGTACTCCAAAAGTTGATAAATGGACATTTTCAACTAATGGTGTATCTATAATGGGTAGATATAATATTCCATGTATAGGATTTGGACCTGGTAAAGAAGAGGAAGCTCATGCACCTAATGAAAAAACTTGGAAGGCAGATTTAGTTAGATGTGCTGCTGTATATGCGGCTTTACCAACAATGTACCTTGAAGAAGAATCTAAGTAATTAAATAGATTATGAAAGGGAGAATAAGATGAAAGATATTAATGATTATATTCAAAGGCTGAAAGAATTGAATTTTAGTAATATGTATAATAATGATTTTATTTTAACGTGGGAAAAGACAAGAGATGAATTAGAGGCTGTATTTACTGTAGCCGATAGCCTTCGTTATCTCAGGGGAGAGAATATATCCACTAGAATATTTGATAGTGGACTTGGTATATCCTTATTTAGAGATAATTCCACTAGAACAAGGTTTAGTTTTTCTTCCGCTTGCAATCTATTAGGGTTGGAAGTACAAGATCTTGAAGAGGGTAAATCACAGATTGCTCATGGTGAAACAGTTAGAGAAACAGCTAATATGATTTCTTTTATGGCTGACGTTGTTGGTATTCGTGATGATATGTATATCGGTAAAGGTAATAAATACATACGTGATTTTTCTAAGTATGTGAAACAAGGTAATGAAGATGGTGTATTAGAACAAAAACCTACTTTAGTTAATCTACAATGTGATATTGACCATCCAACTCAAACAATGGCTGATATGCTTCATCTAATTCATCAGTATGATGGTTTGGAAAATCTTAAGGGTAAAAAAATAGCAATGACTTGGGCATATTCACCTTCTTATGGGAAACCACTTTCAGTACCACAAGGAATAATAGGCTTGATGACACGTATGGGTATGGATGTAGTATTAGCTCATCCAGAAGGATATGAAATAATGTCTGATGTAGAAGAAGTAGCTAAACGAAATGCTGAAGAATCAGGAGGTAAATTCACTAAAACCAATTCTATGGAGGAAGCATTCAAAGATGCTGATATCGTGTATCCAAAAAGTTGGGCACCTTTTGCTGCTATGGAAAAACGTACCGAGTTATATGGTATGGGTGATATGAATGGTATTGATAATCTTGAGAAAGAGCTATTAGCTAGAAATAAAGAGCATAAAGATTGGCAGTGCACAGAAGAATTAATGAATATGACTAAGAACAAAAAAGCTCTTTATATGCACTGTTTACCAGCAGATATAACAGATATAAGCTGTGAAGCTGGAGAAGTAGCGGCTTCTGTATTTAATAGATATCGTATTCCACTATATAAACAAGCAAGTTATAAGCCTTATGTAATTGCTGCAATGATACTGCTCAGTAAAATAAAAAATCCTGCTGAATTGTTTACTAATTTATATAATAATCCTAATAAACGTAAACTAGATTAATTCTATGATGAAGTTGCATATCAAGGAGGGAATAAATGAGTATTGGAAAAAGTGTTAAAAGAGTAGATGCTTTTGAAAAAGTTACAGGACGTGCACGTTATACCGATGATATTCCATTAAATAATGTTCTTGTTGCAAAAGTGCTCCATAGTACTATCGCTAATGGATTGGTTAAGAAAATTGATATATCTGAAGCGTCAAAACTTTTAGGAGTAGTAAAGATAATAACTTGTTTCGATGTTCCTGACATAACATTTCCAACATCTGGGCACCCTTTATCACTTGACATAAATCATGCAGATATTGCAGATAGGAAGTTGCTTAATAAAAGAGTTAGATACTATGGTGATGATATAGCCGCAGTAATAGCCAAAGATAACGTAACAGCTTCTAGAGCTCTGAATTTAATCAAAGTTGAATATGAAGAATATGAGCCGTTAATGTCAATAGATGCATCTTTAAAAGAAGGTGCAAGACCTATACATGATAATTTTCCAGATAATATTCTTACTCATTCCAATTACCAAATAGGTGATTATGATGAAGCAATAAAAGAAGAAGGACTAATACCTTTTGAAGGTGAATATATAACTCCTATTGTTAAACATTGTCATATGGAAGCTCCAATTTCATATGCATATGCTGAATCAGGCAGAATGGTGGTTGTAACGTCAACTCAAATTCCACATATTATTAGAAGAATAGTAGGTCAAGCGCTAGGAATTGGCTGGGGGGAAGTTAGAATTGTAAAACCTTATATTGGAGGAGGTTTTGGGGATAAACAAGACGCATTATATGAACCACTTAATGCCTATCTTTCAAAATCGGTAGGTGGCAGATGTGTAAAACTTGATATAACAAGAGAGGAATCATTTGTCAATACACGTGTTCGACATGCTATGAAGATAAAGATCAAAAGTTATGTAAGACCTAATGGTAGATTTGTTGCTAGAAAAATAGAGGTATATGGCAATAAAGGTGCTTATGCTTCTCATGGTCATAGTATTACTTCTAAGGCAGGGCATGCTTGTAAGCAGATATATAACGATGAAAAAGCAATTAAAGGAGATATGTATAGCGTATTCACAAATATGCCAGTAGCGGGAGCTATGAGAGCTTACGGAATACCTCAAATAACCTTTGCTCTTGAATCACATATTGATGAAATAGCTAAAGAGCTTAATCTTGATTTAATTGAAATTAGAAAACTCAATATGATGAAGCCAGATTTTGAAGATAATGGTATTAAATGTCATAGCTATGGACTTGAAAAATGTATTGATGCAGGAAAAGAATATATAGATTGGGATAATAAGATTGAAGAATATAAAAACCAAACAGGGTTGATACGTAAAGGTGTAGGGATGGCTATATTCAGTTATGCTACAGGAGTTTATCCTATATTATTAGAAACCGCATCTTGTAGAATCGTTCTAAATCAAGATGGATCTGTTCAGTTACAGATGGGAGCAACTGAAATAGGTCAAGGTGCTGATACGGTATTTACTCAAATGGTATCAGAAGTACTTGATATCCCTACTCGTGATATACATATAATAACTACGCAAGATACAGATGTGACACCTTATGATTCGGGTGCTTATGCTTCAAGACAATCTTATGTATCAGGAATGGCTGCCAAAAAAGCTGCACTATTGTTAAAAGAAAAAATAATAAAACATGCTAATTTTATGTTGAAACTGCCTTTAGGTAATCTTGATTTAAAGGATAGCATGATTATTAATAAAGAAACAGGTGATATATTAGCTTCCTTAGAAGAAGTTGCAACACATGCATTTTATAACACAGAAAAATCTGTTCATATTACGGCTGATGTAACTAATCAATGTAGATCTAATACTTTTTCTTTTGGGGTATGTTTTGCAGATGTTGAAGTAGATATGGCAGTTGGCAAAATTAAAGTCAATAGAGTAATTAATGTCCATGATTGTGGTAAAGTACTTAATCCTGAATTAGCTGCAGCACAAGTACATGGAGGCATGAGTATGAGTCTGGGATATGGTTTGAGTGAGCAGTTATTATTCAATGAAAAAAGTGGTAAACCACTAAATAATAACTTACTAGACTATAAATTACCTACAGTAATGGATACACCTCATTTAGAGGCTAGGTTCGTAGATACATATGATGTATCTGGTCCATTTGGAAATAAAGCTTTAGGAGAACCACCTGCAATTCCTGTTGCTCCAGCTGTTAGAAATGCAGTATATCATGCTACAGGTGTTAATTTCAATACTTTACCATTAACACCACAAAGACTTGTCGAAAGATTTATTGACGAAAAGCTCATATAAAAGGTCAAAGTATTCTAATTACTTGCCTTACCCTAAGAAGCGGTCGGTCTGCGTAATCAGAACACTTTAACCTTCGCTCTTTAGTGAGTTGGATAATAATTTTGGAGGGAGAATTAAGATGTATGATATTGAGAATATATATCAGGCTACTTCCGTAAAGGATGCCATAGAGCATTTATTGGCGAAACCAGATGCTTTGATTATCGCAGGTGGAAGTGACATACTTATAAAAATACATAGTGGCAAGTTATCTGGTTGTTCATTGGTAAGTATTTATGGATTAGATGAACTTAGAGGAGTATCTATTAATGAGGATGGTAGGATAAAGATAGGTCCTCTCACAAGTTTTTCACATATAACCAATGATGACATAATAAAGAAATATATTCCTGTTTTAGGAGAAGCTGTTGATCAGGTTGGAGGTCCGCAAATAAGAAATATTGGAACTATAGGAGGAAATATTTCTAATGGAGTTACAAGTGCAGATAGTGCATCAACTCTTTTTGCACTTAATGCTGAACTTGAAATAACAGGTAAAGAAGGTAAAAGAATAATTCCTATATCAGAGTATTATCTAGGACCTGGTAAAATCATATTAGAACAAGGTGAGATACTTACCGCAATATATATCACTAAAGAAAATTATATGGGTTATACAGGTTGTTATATAAAATATGCAATGCGTAATGCAATGGATATTGCAACATTAGGCTGTTCTGTTCTATGCAAGCTTAATGAAGAAAAAACGAATATTGAGGATGTACATTTAGCTTATGGTGTTGCAGGTCCTGTTCCAATGCGCTGTCCTGAAACAGAAAAATCTATTATAGGGATGAAAATAACTGATAAAATGTTTGATAAGTTTGGGGCTATGGCAATAGATGAAGTAAAACCACGTAATTCGTGGAGAGCTTCAAAAACACTTAGACTTCAACTTGCCAAAGAATTAAGTAAACGTGCTCTAAAACAAGCGATAATTAAATCAGGAGGATTGTACAATGGCTAATGTAGTATTAAATTGCACTGTAAATGATGAATCTAGAAATATCTTAATAGATGATAGGGATTCTCTTGCAGATGTACTTAGAAATAAGTTGCATCTAACAAGCGTAAAAAAAGGTTGTGAAGTTGGAGAATGTGGTGCTTGTACTGTTCTTATTAATGGAGAGACTTTTGATTCATGTATCTATTTAGCTGTATGGGCTGAAGGTAAGGAAATACGCACACTTGAAGGTCTAATGGATGAAGATGGAAATATATCTGATATACAACAAGCTTTTATAGATGAGGCAGCTGTTCAATGTGGTTTTTGTACGCCGGGCTTCATTATGTCAGCGATGCCTATTCTAGAAAGTGATAAGGAATTTACAAGAGAAGAGATTAAAAAACACCTATCAGGAAATCTTTGTCGTTGTACTGGATATGAAAATATTATAAATGCAATAGAAAATGTTAAAAAGAGTCGCAAGAGCAATTAAATATATGTTATAGGAGGTAGTATTATGGATAGTAAATATAATGCAATTGATCTAACTGTTAATGAAGAAAGGTTAAAGAATGTAGTAAAGAGGGCAAAAGATAGAGGTATCATCATACCTACTTTAGCTCAATTAAAAGACCCAAGTCTTATACCTGATGAAATAAAAGAAAAGTTAAAGAATGTTGGTTTATGGGATATTAATCCATTAAATCTATTTAGGATTGGATGGCATAATGATACGAAAGAAATGGGTGGGTTATATAAAGATGTCAATTATCTATGTATTCCTAGTGAAATCTCTGGTGTAAAGGCTAAGATAATAGCATTGTGTGGTAAATGGTTTCCAACAGGTTCACACAAGGTTGGAGCTGCATTTGGATGTCTCGTACCTAGACTTGTAACAGGACAATTTGACCCGACAAAACAAAAAGCTGTTTGGCCTTCTACTGGTAACTACTGTAGAGGTGGTGCTTATGATTCCGCTCTCCTTGCTTGTGAATCAATCGCTATTTTACCAGAGGGTATGAGTAATGAACGATTTGAATGGTTGAAGAATGTAGCAGGAGATACAATTGCTACTCCTGGAAGTGAAAGTAATGTAAAAGAAATATTTGATAAATGTTGGGAATTAAGGAATTCAGGTGAAGACCTAATGATTTTCAACCAATTCGATGAATTTGGAAACTATCTATGGCATCATGAAGTAACTGGTAAGGCCATTGAAGAAGTACTTGATATAGAAATGAATGAAAATAGTAGATTCAAAGGATATGTTAGTGCAACTGGTTCTGGAGGAACAATTGCTGCAGGTGATTATCTCAAGAAAAAATATCCGAACCTAAAGATTGCAGCTAGTGAAGCACTACAATGCCCTACTATATTTAGTAATGGTTATGGTGAGCATCGAATAGAAGGTATTGGAGACAAACATATACCTTGGATTCATAATACCAAAAATACAGATGCTGTTACTGCAATAGATGATGAAGCTCCAATGAATTGGATAAGAATGTTCAATGAACCAGAAGGTCAGAAAGTTTTAAAAGCTAATGGTGTAAGCGATGAGATGATTGAGCAATTAAATCTAGTAGGTATTTCAGGTGCTGCTAATATTATATCGGCTATAAAATTTGCTAAATACTTCGAATTGACAGAGGACGATATCATAGTTACCGTGTTAACTGATTCAATTGATATGTATAATAGTAGATTAGTCGAACTTAATGAAGAAAGAGGTTCTTTTACTTCATATGATGCTTATGGTGTAATGGAAAGATATTTTAAAGGTATTAACACTGATTACTTCAAAGAATTAAATTATAGAGATAGAAGAACTGTTCATAATCTTAAGTATTATACTTGGATTGAGCAACAAGGCAAAACATATGATGAAATATTGGAACAATGGTATAATGATGATTATTGGGCTAATATAACTAAACAAGTTGACAAACTAGATGTTTTGATAGAAGAGTTTAATGAAAGAGTAAGACAATGTGAATAAAGAAGGTATGTGTATGTATGATTTAGGTATAATTAATGGTAATTTGTATATCAATGGAAAATATGAAAATAAGAATTTATACATAAATAATGAAAAAATAGCTAAGATATCTCATGAGAATCTAGAGTGCAAAGAATATTGTGATGTTAAAAACAAAAAAATATTTCCAGGTTTCATTGATCCACATGTTCATTTTGAACTAAATGTAGGTAAATACACATCATGTGATGATTTCTACACAGGTTCTGTAAGTGCAGCTTATGGAGGTATAACCACTATTATTGATTTCCTGGATCCTATAGCTACTGGAGCTGAAATAGAATCAGCTCTTAATGAGAGAAAAGAATTAGCTAAAAAAAGTATTATTGATTATTCTTTTCATGTAACCATAAGAAATCCAGTAAATGAAATTGATAACATTGTTGATGAAATGAAAAGACTACAAATACCAACTGTAAAACTATTCACTACATATTCTGAATCAGATAGAAGAACTTACGATAAAGAAATAACTCAACTACTTAGATTAACGAAAGAAAATAATATATTAGTTTTGGCACATATAGAAAATGACAATCTAATTACTATAAAGCCTACATATGAAGTTGTTGATCTACCTAAAAGCAGAAGTTCAGAATCTGAACTAAAAGAAGCATTGAAATTAGCTGGATTCACTAAAGATTTTAATGGAAGATTATATATGGTTCATCTAAGTAGTGGTAATACTTTAAAGGCGCTAAATGAATATTACCCTGATATACTTAATAAAGATTTTATGATTGAAAGCTGTCCTCATTATTTTAATTTTAATTCTGATAAATATTCACAAGAAAAAGGATTTTTATATGTGATGGCACCACCACTGAGAACTGAAGAAGAACGTGAATTATTAAGAGCTAATTTTAATTATATTAACACTATTGGTACAGATCATTGTCCTTTCATTAGTGAAGAAAAAGGTAAAGAAAAATTATCGGATGTACCAATGGGTGTAGGTTCGGTGGAGCATTCATTCAATATTATGTATAACATTTATAGAGATGAAGTCATTGATAAAATGACGATAGGTCCTGCCAAAATACATGGACTATATCCTAAAAAGGGTGTATTAGCAGTAGGTTCAGATGCAGATATAGTTATTTATGACCCCTCAGCAACATATATAATAGGTGAGGACCATTCTACTTGCGATTATAGCATCTATGATGGTAAAGAAATTAATGGTAGAATTGAATCCACAATTAGTAGAGGTAAGTTCATTATCAAAAATAATGAATTTATTGGCGGTAAGGGTAAATACTTGACTAGACAGATATTATAAGAAGAATTAATCTACTGTTTCTGAAGGAGGTAGTTATGTCAATTGTTGAAAAGGTAAAAGTTGCTAGAGGTGATAAAAAAGCTGAATTTGTTCTTAAGAATTGTAAAATTGTTAATGTATTCAACAGTAAGATAGAAAAAGGTGATATTGCTATAGAAGAAGGCGTCATTGTTGGAATTGGTGAATATGAAGGAGTAAAAGAAATTGATGTTAAAGACAGATATGTTTGTCCAGGATTCATTGATGGTCATGTTCATATTGAATCATCTATGTTGACACCTCCAAGGTTTGCCAAACTTGTTATGCCAAAAGGAACTACAACAGTTATAGAAGATCCTCACGAAATAGCAAATGTCTGTGGATTGCCTGGAATTGATTTCATGCTAAAAGCTAGTGAAGAAGTACCACTTGATGTATATGTCATGTTACCATCTTGTGTTCCTTCAACTGAGTTCGAAAATTCTGGTGCTGTATTATTAGCTAAAGATTTGCAACTTATGAAAGATAGAAAAAATATATTAGGACTAGGCGAAGTCATGAATTATCCTGGAGTCATTTCTTGCAATAAACACGTATATGATAAACTGGATTTAATGAAAGATATGATAATTGATGGTCATGCACCTGGTGTGATGGGAAAAAGATTGAATGCATACATAACTGCTGGTGTAATGACAGATCATGAATGTACTAAAGTTGAAGAACTAGAAGAAAAAGTATCAAAAGGTATGTATGTTCATATTAGAGAAGGATCAGCTACTAGGAATCTAAAAGATCTTATAGCAGGTGTCACACCACAAAATAGTCGTAGAATACTTTTTTGTACAGATGATAAACAGCCTTATGATATAGAAAAAGAAGGTCATATCAATTATAATGTAAGATTAGCAATAGAACATGGTATTAACCCAATTATGGCTATTCAGATGGCTACAATCAATACTGCAGAATGTTATGGATTAAAAAACAAAGGTGCTATAGCACCTGGATATGATGCCGATATAATAATTCTCGATGATGAATTAAATAAAATTAATATTTCAGATGTATACAAACAAGGGAAATTAGTAGCCAAAGATGGTGAAGCTTTATTTGATATAGAAATCATTGAAGATCCTCGTGTTCTAGATACAGTTAAACTAGAGGATATTGATAATATATCTTTCGATATACCTCTAAAATCATCAATTGTTAAAGTGATACAGCTCATAGAGCATAATATTATCACTAAAAGTGTAGTTCGCAAAGTAGACGTTGAAAATAATAGTTTCAAATATAATAGTAAGCTTGATATATTAAAATTGGCTGTTGTAGAGAGACATAAAAAAACTGGTAATGTGGGGCTGGGATTAGTTGAAGGTTATGGACTAAAAGGAGGAGCTGTTGCTCTTACCATTGCGCATGATTCTCATAATATTATTGCAGTTGGAGACAATGACGAAGATATGAGAGTTGCTATTAGAGAATTAAAAAGAGTAAAAGGCGGTATCACTATATGTGCTGGTGGTTTGGTATTACAGACTTTACCTTTAGAAGTCGGAGGACTCATGACAAATGCTTCAGTAGGTGTTGTTGGAAATAAGATAAAAGAAATGGATAGAATAGCTTTGGAAAAAGGTGTTAATCCTCACATTGATCCGTTCCTGACATTAGCATTTTTAGCATTACCAGTTATACCAGAGTTAAAGTTAACTGATTGTGGGTTGTTTGATGTAGACAAATTCACTTTTGTAGATATTGAGGAATAAATAATACATTTTCATGGGATATTGGTACGGAGGTGAAATGATTCATGAAGTATGTGAAGAATTATAGATGTACACTATGTGGTAGAGAATATAGTAAAGATGAGAAAATATATACTTGTCCTGAATGTGGAGATAAAGGTATATTGGATGTGGAATATGATTATGATAGGTTGAAAAAAGTTCTATCCAAGTCATATTTTGAAAATAATAAAGATTATACAATGTGGAGATATAAAGATATTATGTCTATCAGGGAAGAAGATATCAATAAGACTCTTAAGGTAGGATGGACACCTTTATACAGGTCAAATAACTTAGAAGATAAGATTGGTATCAAGGAGTTATATATCAAAGATGAAGGATTAAATCCAACTGCTTCATTAAAAGATAGAGCGTCAGCTGTTGCTGTTGTTAAAGCATTAGAGAATCAGGCTAAGACTATTGCGTGTAGTTCTACTGGTAATGCGGCTTCTTCTTTGGCTGGTAATGCGGCTAGAGTAGGTCTTTCTACTGTTATTTTTGTTCCTAAGAGAGCGCCACAAGGTAAGTTAGCACAGTTATTGATTTATGGAGCAAAAGTTATTTCTGTTGAAGGTGACTATAGAGAAACTTTTGAATTATCGAAAGAAGCTATTGACCATTGGGGGTGGTATAATCGTAATGCTGCAATAAATCCTCATTTGGTAGAAGGCAAAAAAACCGTAGCAATGGAAATTGCAGAGCAGATGAAATGGCAAGTTCCTGATTGGGTTGCAGTATCTGTTGGCGATGGCTGTACTATTGGAGGGGTATATAAAGGATTTTACGATTTGTTAAATATAGGTTTAATAACTCGTATCCCTAAGATATTAGGTGTTCAAGCCGAAGGGTGTTGCCCGTTTTATACAGCTTATACCCAAAATGAACCTCTTAAACCTACGGAAGAAAATACTATTGCTGATAGCATATCTGTTGGTATACCTAGAAATCCTGTTAAGGCTTTGAATGCTGTTAAGAATTCAAAAGGTACATGGATAACTGTATCTGATGAAGCTATACTTGAAGCTATGAAGACGCTTGGGTCTTCTGAAGGCATATTTGGTGAACCAGCTGGTGTTACAGGTTTGGCGGGTGTCATTAAAGCTGTTAAAGATGGTATTATAACTAGTGATGAAACAGTTTCCATTATTATAACAGGTAATGGCTTGAAAGATGTGAAAAATGCTCTTAAGGCTGCTGGAAATGTTGTTAAATGTAAACCTGATATCGAACAGTTGAAGAAATACTTGAAATAATTTTATTTGTACTATATATATTGGACTTAAACATATATACACCATTTCAATAAGTTCAATATATTTTCCTTGATTCAACATATATCATAGTTAAAATGCAAATATGGGAGGTGTGATATGACTAATATTAAAGCGCTAAAAGGTCATATCATTTATACTGAAGTAAAAGATAAGTTTGAAATACATGAAAATAGTTACATAGTTATTGATGATAAAAAAATTGTAGGTATTTATAAGGAATTACCTGATATTTATAAAGATATAGCAGTTATTGATTATGGTTATAATTCAATAATAATTCCAGCATTCATTGACTTACATATTCATGCACCGCAATATCTACAAATGGGAATAGGCTTGGATCTTGAATTGATTGAATGGTTAGAACAATACACTTTTAAGTATGAGGCACTATTTTCTGATGTGAATTATGCTAAGAAGCTATATCCTAGATTTGTTAATGCTCTTTATAGAGAAGGTACTTTACGTTCTTGTATTTTTGCAACTATACATAATGAAAGTACAAAGGTGTTGATAGATGAATTGAAAAAGAAGAAACTATCAGCATATGTTGGAAAAGTGAACATGAATCAAAATGCACCTGAGAATCTTTTGCAATCTACAGAATGTTCCATAGAAGAGACTAAAGCATTTATTGATGATAATGATAATGATGAAAATTTAATCAAACCTATAATTACTCCTAGATTTGCACCATGTTGCACTAGTGAATTACTTGAAGAACTAGGTGAATTATCTACCCAAAAACAAGTTCCAGTACAAACCCATCTTTCAGAAAACAGAAGAGAAGTGGAGTGGGTTAAATCTTTATTTCCAGATAGCAAAAATTATTCTGATATTTATAAGAAACATCATTTATATGGTAATCAAAAAACCATACTGGCGCATTCCATTTACTTGACGGATGAGGAAATTGATATGGCTAGAGAAGATAAGAATATCTATCTAGTTCATTGTCCTAATTCTAATAGCAATTTATCTAGTGGGATAATGCCTGTAACATATTTTCTAGACAAAGGCATCAATATTGGTTTAGGTACAGATATTGGAGCCGGAAATAAGATAAGTATGAAAGATATGATTACAAGCGCTATACAATATTCTAAGATAAGACATGTATATAATGAGGGAGAACGTATACTGAGCCTTCCTGAAGCATTTTATCTAGCGACTAAAATGAACGGTAGTTTCTTCGGGAAAATTGGTAGTTTCGAGGAAGATTATTATTTTGATGCTTTGATCATTAAAGATCCTGACCCTCTTATAAGTTGTTTAAGCCCATTAGAGCGATTACAGAGATTCTTATATTGTGGAGATAGCAGTAGCATTGTTGAAAGGTATTTAGAAGGAGAAATCATTTAATTAGGGTAAAGATTTGACGGTAACTATATTTTAGCTACCGTCTTTTTTTATTTCATAATTAAATTCTTCTTTTGCATATGAAACAGAATCAGTACTATATTAATTCACGAATTCAATAGATGTAACATTTCTAAGACCAGGTAATAACATATAATCATTACGAGTACCTGTCACTAAGATCTTACGTCCTAAGGCATTAGAGTTTTTATTAGGGCTGAATTCATTCCTCATACTAGATTCTAATTTAACAGCTATAGTTTGGGCTTGAGGATCATTAGTATCAGCAACTTTTATTGCATAGATACCATTAAGATCACTAACAATATAGCCTCTAAGGGTAACTTCAGTACCATTAGTTTCACTAAGAGCTTCTGCTACAGTTAAGGCTGTTGGTCCACCTGAATCAACAAATTCAATTGAGGTAACACTTTTCAATCCAGGAAGTAACATATAATCGTTGCGAGTACCTGTTACCAAAATTTTACGTCCTAAGGCATCAGGATTATTAAGAGGACTAAATTCATCTCTCATATTGGATTCAAGTATAACAGCTATAGTCGTAGCTTGAGGATCGTTAGTATCAGCAACTTTCACAGCGTAGATACCGTTAAGCTCAGAAACAATATATCCAGTAAGAGTAACCTGTGTACCATTAGATTCACTAAGAGCTTCTGATACAGTTAGAGCTGATGGATTACCTGAATCAACAAAGTCAATAGAGGTAACACTTTTTAATCCAGGAAGTAACATATAATCGTTACGAGTACCTGTTACCAAAATCTTACGTCCTAAGGCGTCAGGATTATTAAGAGGACTAAATTCATCTCTCATGTTAGATTCCAGTTTGACAGCTATAGTTTCAGCTTGTGGGTCATTGGTATCAGCAACATTCACAGCGTAGATACCGTTAAGGTCAGATACAATGTAACCGGTAAGAGTAACTTGTGTACCATTAGTTTCATTAAGTGCTTCTGCAACAGTTAGTGCTGAAGGTTGGGGATTACTATTTATAGTAGTTGTTTGACCATTAACTATATTATATGTTCCAGTATAATCATTTTTTAATACACCATCAGTACCATATAAAGATAATGTTATACCAGTATCTTCTTTAACTGCAATATTGACTTGACTAGAAGAATCAATCATCGCAGTACCTAGAATAACACCATTTTTAGATGCTGCTATTATTTCGCCTGTATTTCCAGTTATTGATCCTTGTAAATAACCATAACCAGTTGATAAACCAGTAACTGTTTTAGTATCTTTATTAGAACCATCGGCTTTAATTCGTATTTTTATTGGTGGATTTGCCACAGAAACTATTCTAGCAGTAACAGCAGATGGTAATGGAACAGGAACAGTGTTATATCCTGAAGAAGTCCAAGTACCATTTAGATAAAGCTGTCCTTGTTGAGTTCCTCCATCTTGGTAAGCACCGAATAATGGATTAGTAGCATCTCCTGTAATAGATATTGCAAAAGCTTCATTTTCATAAACATAGGCAGGATATAATGCAAATGAAGCAGAGTCAGTAGGTCCGCCAGTTGATGGATGTGGTGCACCATAAGAACCATCTGCGAAAGTATCTGTATTCCATGGATCATATCCGCCTGATGGATTAGTCCAAGGTTCTGCTTGCTGTTCAGCATTCTCAATGGTTGCCATTGGAGTTGGTGTAGGAATACCGGCATCATGATTAATTCCATCGAATCCTACATAACTTTCTGGAGTCGCAAGCCAATTAACTATGTTAATACTTAATGTTGCTGCATGTCCAGTATCGTTCCAACCTGGCCATGTAGATTTGGTTGAACCATCACTTTCTCTTAGATATTTTGGAGTAGAGTCTTCTATAGGGGAAGAATCACCAATAAAAGCGGCTTTTCCTAAGCTTGGTTTAGATATAGCAACATAGGCTCCTTCATTCTCTCCGCCAAAATATAAACCAGTATCTGCTGAATGAGACCATGCTGTAGGATTATCAGTAGATGAAAAATATACTATACCTTTTGCTTTGCTACCGTCAACAATAGAAAGGGTAGCACCAGCAGCCATAAGTATAGGGGATACTCCTGTTGTTAATCCTTCTGAATATGTAGTGGATTTTATTCCAGAAACGCCGCTCAAGCAATCTATGGCATTAAATCTAAATCTTAAACCGAATGTTTCAGCTAACCATCCTGTATTTGCTGAACCCGGATTCCTCATATCTCCATATTCTGAACTCATGTTATATGCTATATCAGTTGACCTATTATAACCATTATATACTTCAGTTGAATCCCATGTATTAAGATTTCGATCAGCATTATAATGGTCTCCTATAAGATATATTCCTTTTCCAGAATTTACGAATTGTTCTAAAGCATCATATTCCGATAACATAAGTGGTCTATTAGGTTCAGCCATTACAAAAACATCTGCATCTTGTATAGCAGAGTAGGTGATGACACATTCATTAATAGCCACATTACCAGGTTGTCTATCGTCATAAAACCTGATAATTCCATCATTGTTCTTATCAATGCCTCTGTATTCTCTTACAGTATAACCTTCATTAACTAATGCGTCGGCAAAACTTGAAAATGCACCGTCAATAACCCAGTCTGCACTACCAGAAGTACCGCCATGAGAAGTATCAAATAGTATTAATTTTCCATTGTCATTAGTAGGCGAAGGTGTTTTTTCTGGGATAATATTATTCCATGTGTATGGTGTAGAGGTAGCACTTGCTGCTAATGTACTAAGGTTTTGATTAGGAATAAAATAAGATGTCAGTAGAAGTGATAAAACTAGTACCCAAAGAAGTTTTGCGAATTTAGAAAAATGTTTAAACATAAAACTAAAACCTCCTTAATTTGGTATGCTTTTTTAAAAATGCGACAAATTATTGGTGCATTAGACAATTAAGTGTTATATTTTAATGAACATTGTCTATATATTTTATTATACAACAAAACAGACATACTTGCAATTTTGTAATGTTAAAAATATAATTTATTGACTTCGTTGTAGATAAAATTTATAATTACTAATGGAATATTATAACGTAATATGAGGAGGTTATAGAAGCATGTACAAAACTAGAAATATATATAATAGTATGTTACTGATAATTATCATATTGACTATAATATTAACTATAGTAGCATGTAGCGATAGCAATAAGGATGATTTAGAAGAATCTAATAATGATAAAGAGTCTTTACAAGTTGAGAGCAGCGAAGTAATCGACAAGGAAATTACAATGGAAACTAATAGTAAATCAAATGATGAAAATAGTGATTTAATAACGTTAGATAAACAAGATGTGAAACACATTGTTAAAGAAAACAAAAGGGTTACTAGGTATTATGAACTATCTAAAACTAATGTTAATAATATTGATAGTATTTCTATAGATAAGGATAGATTTATAATAAAATCCACTAATATAGACCGAAATAAAATTGAACTAATTAATGAAACTTGTGGTGATGAAAACATAACATCCTTTACTAAACAAATAAGCAATGACCAAAGCATATTTTTTGCCGGATATTATAGTATAGGGATCAATTCAAAAGAAGGAATAAAAATCTATTCAATGTATGTAGATGATGAAATCAATCTGTACGAACGATTATTAAGTATTGATCTGACTAATGCTATTGGAATGAAGTTAATTGATTTTGATGATTTGTATTTTTTGGAGTACGAAGAAAATAATTTTACTCATTTGATCTCTTATAAACCTTATGATGCTAATCAATATAAAATGTTATTGCAAGGAGATATCTTGGAGATTAAGAAATTGGTGGATGGTAATTTCATTATAGTAACACAGAATAAAAATAAACTCATATTTAACCTGATAAATGAAAAATGTGAATTGATAAAAGATACAGAATTTGATTTGGATGATAAATTAGAATATAAAGGTATCACACAAAATGCTTATAATAGTCTTCATCTGTATCTTAACTATAAGAATAAGAATGAAAGTCAGATTATAAATATTTATATTAATAGTATGGATGTAAATACACAATTTGCTGTTCCCTATAAATTCGAACATATTTTAGATGTAGATAATACATATATATTCATAGTCAATGATCAATCTGGAAATAAAAGTTTAGTTGTATGTGATAGAAATTATACTGTTCTAGATGAAATTGATTTTGGTATTGATAAACTCAGTACAATTAGTAATCTTCAATTTCATAAAACTTATGATGTCCCCCAAGCTTTTATAACAGGAGTGGTAGAATATAATAATAAAAATTATTTCATAAAAATAGAATTAAATAAGATAGAAGATTACAAAACATTGATTATTCCGTCAAAAAGCCAACGAATCAATATTGATAAAGATAATCATATTTATTACACTTCAGATATTAATTCAAATGATGGGTTTGCATTTATTAATTTCAATACTAAAAGAAGTATTGATGTAATATCTGATTCGCCATATTTCATTTTAGAAAATGGGCTTTATCGTAATATCAATAATTTAATAACTAAAATCAAAGATATAGATCTTAGTAATAATGGTTTAAAAGCATTCAAAATTGGAGACGACTGTTATTGCTTCTATAATTATGGTGAATATCTTTTTACAAATAGTTTAAAGGATAATAAAAATGTTGAAATATTTTATGATTCAGTTTTAATAAATAGCTTACCACCAAAAAGCATATATATTGATAAGTCCAATAATGAAGCGTTGATTAAAGATGAAATTCATTTATACACTTTGAGTTATGATAACAACAAAAAAATTATTTGTAATAATATTAATGAATTAGGATTAAATGATGAAGAAATATATAAGGAAAATTCTATCATCCTAATTTATGATGAAAATTCAATATTCAGCTATGATAAGATGAATAACAAATTGATAAAATCTGATTTTAGCGAACCTATTAGCTGGTTTAAAATATATTTCAGTGATAATGATATTATCATATATTCTAATGATAGTATGTATAAATATAGTGCCCATACACAAAAATTAACAAAGGTAAATATTCCTGACAATGATAGTTCACCATACATTAGAGAAGAAAATGGTTATTTAAGGGTTGATGATTATTATTATGATACTGTAAATGGTAATTTAAAATCTTATAGATTAATTGAACCTAAGAAGTTTAATGGTGCTATTGATAACAAATATTATTATCCTACATTAAATTTTGAGATGGAAAATACTTCGCCTAATGAAATTATCTTGTACTCAACTCCTTTTATAAATTATAGTATAGGTAATAAGAGAATAAAACTTATAGATTATAATACTAAAGAACGGATAACATATATACTTGAATATGAAAGTAATAATCTTTATAAAATAAAAAATAATACTTTGATGAAAATATCCAATGAAAATATTAGGAATTATGATATTTCAAAAGATTATCTTGCATATACTTCAAACTTGATAAATGAAAATTTATATTTAAAGAATCTTATAAATAATAAACAATATATAATTAATTCTGGTTCAGTACTAGATATTGGTATATGTAAAGAAAATGTGTATTTTCTAGATGTAGATGATAATAATATATATAAATACAATATTAATAACAAAGCAAGCAAACAGTTAACTAAAACTAATGATGTTAAAAAAATATATTATACAGACGAATACATCATTTATCAGGAGCCAGATAAATTTTACATTATGGATAAAGATAGTTTTGGGTTTATTGATTCTATGGAAGGTAATATAATGGTCATAGATGATGATAAGAATAGAATATATTATGATAATTTTGTGCTTACATTAGTTTATGATCTCGACTCAAACATTAATGAAATATATGCTACTACTGATTTAGATTGTGATGGATTGCTTAATGATAAATTAATAGGAGAAGTATATTATGATGGACCTGGTGGAATTGGAGTTATAACTAAAGGTGATTTTGATTTTTATAAAGATGGAAATAAAGATTATAAAATAAATGAAAAATATTCTATATCTGATATAGGAGTTATGTACGGGTTAGTGTATTATATATTTGAAAATGATACTCTGAAGTATCATAAACTTGTTGATTATAATAATTATGTAGAGGATGAGGGTAAAATCTATCTTTATTATGATGATGATAATATTTATTATAAATGGAAAGAATCATATTCTAGTGAAGATTATATATGGGTTCAATATAATATCTCTACTGGTAATAAACAATCGGTAGAAACAATTGATAAAACTAATTTAAATGTCGTTTCAGGAGTACCTAGGGGCGCTTAAGAAAAATAAAATAAGGTGCTAGGCTATTAAATTAGCTTTTAGCACCTTCTATTTAATTGTAAGAACACTTTTTTGTAAAAAGTGTTTATCGCAGTTTTCTATAGTCTTAATATTAGGAGCAATGGCATATAGAAAAACTGTACATTTTTTATCTTTTAAATATTTCATATAAATCCTGCTTTTGAACTTAGTAACTGGAAAATCCTGCTTACCATTATATTTTGATGGTGGTTTTCCGTATTGAATATAAGATTGATAATTCTCCTTGTATTGATGGTTATGTCCATGAGTTGTTACAGTAGCATCAATAACTGACCAATTATTATAATTAATATAAGTGTCTACTTTATTAATACTATCTATCTTGTAATCAGAAATAGGATTATATAGTCCAAATCCCCCTAATACTAGTTCATTAATATCATAAGTTCCAGGAAGTATAGCTTCTTCAATATTAACATTTCCATCATCATCAAATCCAAATCTATGATTGATATCATATAATTCTTGTACAAAATATGCTCCATAAAAAGCACCATAATAATTAGAATCAGGATTATATATCATGGAAGCACCATTTAGATATTCAAAAGCACCAAAATTATATAATACAGTATAATTCATTTTTCTATCCATAAAAGAAGTAAAACCTTCATTATCATTGAATGTCATAACAAAAGGGTACCAGTCTTTTTTATTCGTAGTCAGACCACCTGGCATTTTTATATCTATTTTTATTTCCTTAATAAAGCTATCTTTTTCACAAATAAAGCTATAGATTTTCATTACTGATAAACTTTTGATGTATTGAAAAAAAGGACTAATTATAAATAAAATGATTATAAGACATATTATTGTTTTTTTAATTATTGGTTTCAAAATTAATCTCCTCACAATAAAAATCTTTTATGTCTTTGTTAGATTAGTAAATTTTCTGTTATAATATTAGTATAGACAAAAAAACGCCTATTAATGAATAATCATAAATTGACGTTTTTTTATTAATGCGGATGGAGGGACTCGAACCCTCACGATGTCACCACCGGTAGATTTTGAGTCTACTGCGTCTGCCATTCCGCCACATCCGCGTGTCCCTGTGACGTTTATAAATATTAACACATACATCTAAAAAAAGCAACACATTTCTAGAAAAAATTACAAGTTTAAAAATTCTGTTAATATTGAACACGTTCAAAAAACATCTTTACATATTTGGGATTTTTGTTACAATATGTTTAACAATAAAATTTGCATTAATGATAATTATAATAAAACATGCTACAATAAGTGAATACATTAAGATATATTATACGAATGAAAAAAGGGTTTAGTGAGAGGAGGTACAACCTAAAAATGCTACATGATATGGAAAAAACCATTATTAAAAAAGCAAAAAAAGGTGATAAAGATGCATTTGAAAAATTAATCGTTAATTATGAAAAGAGAGTCTATAACATTGCTTATCAGATGTTTGGAAATGAACATGATGCTAATGATATGGCACAAGAAGTTTTCATAAAAATTTATAAATCTTTAGATAAGTTTAATTTCAAATCTTCTTTTTCTACTTGGATACATAGAATTACAGTTAATACTTGTATTGATGAATTTAGAAAAAAGAAAAAAAATAATCAGGTTGAATCTATGGATGAATCACTGGAACAACAAAATGGAGTTATACATAAACAATTTGTTGATAAGGGGTTGACTCCAGAAGAGACAGTCATAAAAAAAGAAAATATTTCATTTATTAGAGAATCTATAAACGAGTTAAAAGAAGAACATAAAATGATTATTATACTTAGAGATATAAAAGGGTATTCCTATGATGATATTGCAGATATATTAGATATATCTATTGGAACAGTAAAATCACGTATATCTAGAGCAAGATTGAATCTAAAAAAAATAATTACAGAAAAAAAGGAACAAAATAAAAACGTTTACGTCTAATTAAGTGAAAGGAGGGCTAAAAAATGGATTGTAATAAAGTTCAAGAAATGATGTCGTTATACTTTGATAATGAATTATCAAAAGAAGAAAGAAAATTGTTTGAAGAACATATTGTTAATTGCGAACAATGTAAAGAAGAACTTGATTTTCTGCAAACAATGATTAATAATGTTAACGATGTAAATGAAGAGAAAGAATTACCATCAGATTTTCATGAAAATCTAATGGCTAAAATAGATAGCGTAAATTCAACTGAAATACAGACTGAAAACAGGATAAATAGACTTAATAGATTTAGAAAATATTATACTGCGGTAGCTGCAGTTTTTGTTGTTGTATTAGTATTTGGGTTTATCGGCATAGCCAATATTAATAGAATGACTGATGATGATTTACAATATGACCTTAATAAAGAGTCAAGCATAGAAGAGAATATGGATCAAGATAAAAGAGATGAAGAAACAAAAAAAGCTGCTCCTGCTAAACAAATAGCTACTATAGACCATGATAATGATATTAATAATGATGGTTTTGGTACTAGTGAATTCCAAGCTATTGATGATGGGAAAAGTATATCCGAAAGGACTTATGAAACTGAAGAAAAGTCAAATGACTCTACCTCATATAAAGGAAATATTGAGCCGAAGAATGATATACAGGGTTTAACTAAAAATGATAATTCACAAGAAAAATCAAATGGAAAAGATATTAAACAAGAATTAAAAGAAGAAGATATAAAAGAAGTAGCTCCTGATAGACAAATAACTACTAAAGATCATGATGATGAAACTATAAAAGAATATGATCTAGATACTTACGAATTCCAAGTTACAGAAAATGAAAACGGTATAACAGAGGATACTTATGGAGATGAAGAACCTAATGATGCTGTTAAAAACAATAAGCTCTTGGATAATGGCAACCAAATTGAAGATGTTAAATTAAATGAACAAGAAGATAATAATAAAATAACATTGACATCCGATAGGGGGGAGGATACTACTGCCGAAACTGAATCCGAAGATAATAAAAACAATAATGAGAGGAATAAAGAATGGATAGTTATGATAACTGTAATAATCATACTACTTATTCCATTAATATATATAAGAGTTGAAAAAAATAAATTAAAGAAATAGTAGAAAAGCAAAGGATAATTGTTCTTTGCTTTTTTTATTTTATATTTCATTGTTAATTAGTTGCTCATTTGTTATAATAATTATAATATTATGCTAGAACTTTTAGCTAGATAAGTCAAAATTTAACTAATATATAACAATATATATTAAATAAAAGTTAGGATGAATAAATATGAATAATGACAAAGTACTATTAGTCGATGGGAATAGTATTATGAATAGAGCTTATTATGGATTACCTTTATTATCTAATTCAGAAGGTATATATACTAATGCTGTTTTAGGTTTTGTAAATATACTATTAAAAGTAATTAAAGATGAAAATGCAACGCATATAGGTATTGCATTTGATTTGAAATCACCTACTTTTAGACATGAAAAATATAAAGAATATAAGGGAAATAGAAAAGGTATGCCAGATGAGTTAGGTATGCAGATGCCTATAATAAAAGATGTCTTAAAAGCTATGCATATTAATATTTTTGAGTTAGAAGGTTATGAAGCTGATGACATTCTTGGAACTTTGGCTAATAAAAGCGAAAAATCAGGTTTTGATACAACGGTTTTATCTGGAGATAGAGATTTATTACAATTAGCAACCCAAAAAGTGAAAATAAGTATTCCAAAGACAAAGAAGGGGACAACTACAACTGAAAACTATTTTGATGAAGATGTTATAGCCCTTTATGGAGTTACTCCCGCAGAATTTATTGATTTAAAAGGTTTGATGGGTGATTCATCAGATAATATTCCTGGTGTTCCTGGAATTGGCGAAAAGACTGCGATTAAGATTATATCTAATTATCATTCAATTGAAGACGCTTATAATCATATTGATGAATTAAAGCCACCTAGAGCCTCTAAGAATTTAAAAGAAAATTATGATCTTGCAATTTTAAGTAAGGAACTAGCTACTATTTGCATTGATTGTGATGTAACTTTTGAAAAGGATAGTTTGAAAATTGATGATATATTTAACGAGGAAACATATAAATTATTCAAGAAATTAGAATTTAAACGTTTGTTGGAAAAATTTGATTCTTCTATAGGTAATAGCGATGAAAACAACTCATTATCAATTATCTATCATTCTATATCTACTCAAGATGAATTAGAAACGTTGGTCACTAAAATTTCTAGTGAAAAGCAAATAGCTTATTATATCGTAACTGAAAATAATAAAGTGATTGGTCTTAGTATTGCTTTTAATGAAAAAGAAGCATATTTCATAAAATGTTTCGGTGAACTTGATGAGTTAAGCATTTTTGGCACAATGAAAAACATTTTTGAAAATAAAGACATAATAAAGATTACTCATGGTTTGAAAGATGACCTACACATATTTGATCGCTATAATATTAAATGTGAAAATGTTTGCTTTGACACTTTTGTAGGAGCATATACTGTCAATCCTACAAAAGATACTTATGATATAGATGATATTGCAAAGGAATACTTACAAATAATAATCAAATCAGAAGAAGAGTTATTAGGAAAAGGTAGAAATAAAATTTCATACCTTGAACTGCCAGAAGAAGAACTAACAAATCATTGTTCTTTATTAGTATCAATTATCTATCATAGTTATGATAAGATGGATAACATGATTAATGAATTAGATATGCATCATTTATTCTATGATATTGAGATGCCTTTGATTTATGTTTTGTTTGATATGGAGCTTTATGGTATAAAAGTTGATTCTGTATTATTACATGAATACGCAGATAAGTTGGGCAAAATTATAGATTTGCTTGAAAGTGAAATCTATGAACTGGCTGGGGAAGAATTTAATATTAAATCTCCTAAACAGCTAGGAATTATTTTATTTGAGAAGTTGCAACTTCCTATAATCAAAAAAACTAAAACAGGTTATTCTACTGCTGCTGAAGTTTTAGACAAATTGAAAAATGAACATCCAATCATTAATAAAATCAGTGAGTACAGACAACTGACTAAGCTGAAATCCACTTATGCGGATGGACTGTTCGATTATATCGGTAAAGATGATTCAAGGATTCATTCTACTTTTAAACAAACTATTACGTCAACAGGTAGAATTAGTTCTATAGAACCTAATCTACAAAACATACCAATAAGAATGGATATAGGTAGAGAAATAAGAAAGGTATTTGTGCCTAGGGAGGATTATGTTTTCATTGATGCTGATTATTCCCAGATAGAATTACGGTTGTTAGCACATTTATCAGAAGATGAGACTCTAATTGAAGCTTATAACAATCATCAAGATATCCATAGATTGACAGCATCCCAAGTTTTTCATATTCCTTTTGAAGAAGTAACTAGTTCACAAAGAAGTAATGCAAAAGCTGTTAATTTTGGTATTGTATACGGTATAGGTGCATTTAGCTTAAGTCAAGATCTTCATATTACAAGAAAAGAAGCTCAGGAATATATAGATAACTACTTTAGAAAATATCCAAGTGTCAAGATATATCTTGATAATTGTATTAGATTTGCTAAGAATAGAGGATATTCTCTAACAATGCTTAATAGGAGAAGACCAATTCCTGAATTGAATTCTAGCAATTTTATGCAACGTGCTTTTGGTGAAAGAATTGCCATGAATACACCGATACAGGGTAGTGCTGCAGATGTTATTAAAATTGCCATGATTAATATGAGTAACAAATTGAAATCAGAGAATCTTCGTTCAAGATTGATTCTTCAAATACACGATGAATTATTAATAGAAGCACATAGAGATGAAGTTGAGTTAGTTAAAAAATATTTAGTAGAAGAAATGGAAAATGCAGTTGATATAAGTGTGAAATTAGAAGTAGATGTGAATATGGGTATGACTTGGTATGATACCAAATAATAGATTTTAGTAAATTTGGAGTTGATTAAATGAAAATTATTGGAATAATCGGTGGTTGTGGTAGTGGCAAGTCAGAAGTTTCCAATTTATTCAAGAATAGATTTAATGCTTATATTATTAACGCTGACAAAATAGCACATAATGTTATCAGCAAAGATAGTAAAGCCTATAAAAAGATAGTAAATCATTTTGGAAAGCATATTTTGGATGATAATGGAAATATTAATAGAAGTAGACTAGGAAAATTAGTTTTTTCTAATGAAAATGAACTACAGCAACTAACAGATATTACTCATCCATATATTAATGAAGATATAACATGTATCATTAATGAATTAAAGAAAGAAAATGAATATTGTTATATTGTTCTAGAAATAACTGCATTGGGAAAAGGTGAAATATACTCTTTAATAGATGAATATTGGTATGTATATTGCAATATTGATGTTCGCTTGGAGAGGTTATTAAAATATAGGAATATTTCTACTGAGTTAGCCATGAATATAATCAGCAAACAATTATCAGATGAAAAGTTCAGAGAATATGCTACTGTGATAATTGATAACAGTGATACCTTAGATATTACTTATAATCAGATGAAAAAATATCTAGACTAGTCAACAGGAGGAATAATAATGAAAAAATTATCTTTAATCATGCTATTAATATTGTGCTTTTCGCTATCTAGCGGATGTACTAAAACAACAGATAAAGATACGATAGAAAACACACAAGTTAACCAACAAAGCGAAGAAGAGAATTTAGCGGAATCTACACCAGAGTTTGGTGGGGAACTAAAATTATTAATGAGAGATCCATCTACTCTAAATCCATTAATAAACACTGATAGAACTGTAGATCAAATATTGAAGCTAGTATTTGATTCTCTATTTGAATTGGATGATAAAGAAAAACCAGTTACTAATTTAGTAGATTCATATGAATTATCAGATTCTGGAACTACTGTTACCATTACTCTAAAGAAAAACATATTATTTCATGATGGGGAAGAGCTACATTCGGATGATGTTGTATATAGTATAGATACGTTAAAAGCTGCACCTGATGATGCGATATATAAGGTTAATGTAAAAAATTATAAAAGAGCTTCTGCAGTAGATCAATATACCCTTAAAATATATTTTGACCAACCATTTGCATTTTCATTATATACAATGAATTTTCCTATAATACCTAAACATCATTATAAGTCTAATGATGATAATAGTATGAAACCAATTGGTACGGGAGCTTATGCTTTTTCTAACTTTACCACCATGAAAGAACTTAATCTTATAGCCAATAAAGATTGGTTTAATGGTGAAGTCTATGTTGAAAAGATAAAAGGAATCATTACAAGAGATAAAAACAATGATTCAGATGCTTTTAACCAAAATATCGTTGATATAATTAACCCAACTAAGTTTGATTGGCAAGAGTATGCAGAGACTGAAGGGGTTTCATTAACAGAATATCCAACTTATTATTATACCTTTTTAGGTTTTAATTTTAATAATACAATATTAGGTGATAAAAATATTAGAAAATCCATAGCATATGCAATTGATAGATCAGATATCATCAAGAATGAATTTTTAAATCATGCATATATAACTGAATTTCCTATACATCCAAAATCATGGTTGAATGATAATGATTCAATAACTTATAATAAAGACATTAACAAATCAAAAGAATTAATTACAGCAACTGGTTTTGTTGATGATGATGGGGCTGAAGAGAAACTTAATTTAAAGTTATTAGTTAATAGTGAAAATCCTCTTAGACTTAGAATTGCTAATAAAATTAAAGAATCTTTAGAGAGTATTGGTTTTGTTATAAATCTTGATTTAGTTGATAATGCAACCTACAATCAAAAAATAATTAGTAAAGACTTTGACCTATTATTAGGTGAATGGAAATTATCGGAGGTACCTGATTTTACATTTGCTTTCCATTCTTCTCAGATTCAAGAGGGTAGTAATTTCGTTTCTTATAATAATCCAGAATTGGACAAAGTATTAGAAACAATCTTTGGCAGTATTAATGATGATGATATATTAAATGCTACTAATGAATTTAAAAATATATTTGCAGAAGACTTGCCTTACTATAGTTTGTTTTTTAGAACATCTGCAATTATTTCCAAAGATAGAGTTAATGGTAGGTTAAATCCTTCTGTTTATAATAATTATAACGGTATAGAGAATGTATATATTTCTAAATAATAAATTAGAATATTACTAATATTATCTTAGAGGGTTATTTTCAAAAAGAATCTAATCCTCTTTTGTTAAAAAAATATATAAAACTCTAGATTTTTTCTATTTATGTGTTATTATATATTATGTATATGTATGCAAACAATTGATTCAATTAGAAATAAACAATAAAAATAGTTGTTTCAAATTTCTGTAATAAGCATTTGAGGTGATTTTTAAGCTATGACATCAGAAGAAATATTACATATTAACGAATATGTTTTTGGATTAGACATAGGAACTAGAAGTATAGTAGGAATTGTAGGCTATATGGATAACAATAAGTTTAACATAATTGGTAATTATACAGCTTTACATAACACAAGAGCTATGATTGATGGACAGATTCATGATATAGAAAAGGTTGCTGAAACAGTTAATTTGGTTAAATCAAAGCTTGAGAAACAAATAGGATTTCAGTTGAAAAACGTGTGTATCGCTGCTGCGGGACGAGTTTTGAAAACCTATCAAGTTCATGTTGAGGAACAAATGGAAATTAATCAGGTTATTAGTAAGGACCATATACATCTCTTAGAATTAATGGCTATGGAAAAAGCACATGAAATGTTAAATCAAGAGTTACTCGAAGATAGTGTATATCATTGTGTAGGTTATAGTGTAATAAAATATTATTTGAATGATTATACATTTTCTAATTTAGAAGGTCATAAAGGTAATAAGATAGGGGTAGATTTACTCGCAACATTTTTACCTCAAGAAGTAGTTGATAGTCTATATTCAGTTATTGATAAATGCAATCTTAAAATATCCAATCTTACATTAGAACCAATTGCAGCTATAAACATTGCTATTCCAGAACAATATAGGTTATTGAATATTGCATTAGTTGACATAGGTGCAGGTACATCAGATATTGCTATTACAAAAGAAGGTAGCATAATCGCTTATGGTATGATTCCAATGGCAGGTGATGAAATAACAGAGCAAATTGTACATGATTATTTGGTTGATTTTGCTACTGCCGAAAAAATCAAATTAAAACTCAACAAAGTTAAAACTGTAGTTTTTAAAGATATTATGGGTATTACACATAAAATAGGTTCAGATGAAATATATAATAAAATAAAACCAACAATGGATTCTCTTGCTGAAAACATAAGTAGTAAAATATTGGAGCTCAACGGTGGAAAAACTACTAATGCCGTATTTTGTGTTGGTGGCGGCGGAAGGCTGAAAAAATTCACTAATGTGTTAGCAAGCAAACTTGGTCTTCAGAATGAACGTGTTGCTCTTAGAGGGTATGAAGTACTTAATGACGTACATTTCAAGAATAAAAGTTCGAAAAATCCTGAGATGGTAACACCTGTTGGTATATGCCTTAGTGGTATCAATAAAAATAATAATGATTTTATTAGTGTTTCACTTAATGATGAAAAACTAAAGATATTTAATAATAATAATCTAACTTTAGTAGATATAGTAGCATATAAAGGATTTAACCATAAGAATCTTATATGTAGACGTGGAAAAGATCTTCATTACAAATTGAATGGAGAAGATAAAAAATTAAGAGGTAGCACTGGTGAACCAGCAGTTATACTTGTTAATGACAAAATGGTGGGGCTAAATTGTCCAATTAGTGCAAATGATAATATTACACTCGAAGAGGCTAAACATGGGGAATCTCCTACTGTATTGATTAAAGATATAATTGATAAATGTGAACCATATAATATTTATCTAAATAATACTAAAATTCATTTGCCATATAAAGTATTAGTTAACAGCAAGGAAAAAGATATGGATTATAGCATACAAGACAAAGACAATATAAAAATTTATACAGAATATTCTATTGCTGATATATTAGAGATTACTGATATTAATCTAGCTGATAATCTTATTTATGTTAATGGCGATATAAAATCTATAGAATACAAAGTAAATAAAAATGATAGAATTGATATGAAAATCAAAGAAGAAAAAGAAATAACTATCAACGACATTAGTGATAAAAATGTTCCAGATAGCGAGATTGCCATTACACAAGAAGATGAAAAAATATTTAACAATACTATACAAATAAAGGTATATGTAAATGATACTGAAATAATATTACAAGGGAAAAAATCTTACATATTTGTGGATATCTTTAATTACATAGAGTTCGATCTGAAAAATCCACAGGGTAAAATTGTTTGTTTGATTAACGGGAAAAATGCATCTTACATGGAAAAGATAAGTATAGGAGATAAAATAGAAGTATATTGGGACAAGTGAGGGGATAGGCCTTGAAACAAACATTAAAGTATGAAAAAAAATTTATTTATATATATACTATAATAACAACAATGATAATAATATATTCTATAATATCTAAGATAATAAACAAATGTGATAGGTATATTATATATGGATTGGTAATGGTTATAGTAATATATATTATTAATATTGTTTTTCACAGGTTAGAGTATTTGAAAAATATTCGGGTGTTTTATATTACCAAGCTTGTTCAATTGATTATTATTTCTTTTGTGGTTTTAGAAAGAAATAGATTCCTTTCTAATTCAGCATGTATCATGTATATTATGTTATGTGTTGAAGTGATTATCATACTTGGTTTTAAGAGTAAGCTGATAAGATATCACACATATGTTTTGGTTGTACTGCCTTTAGCAATTGCGAGTATATATAGAGGAATTACTGGATATTTATCTTTTCTTCCATTACTATTTATGTTTCAAATCATAATAGTAATAATTGGGGTATATATAATATTCTATGGGTCTACTGAAGACTTAAAGAATCAGGTGAATATTCAAAAAAAGCTTTGGTTAAAAGCAAAAAATAAAAATGAGGAATTAGTTGTTTCAGGACAACAAATTCAATTGGTTCACGACCAGCTAGTTAAGCAAAAGATGGAATTGGAAGAAGCTAATGAAAGATTAAATAGATTTACTGCTGAAATGTACATCCAAAATGAATTACTCAGCTACATAAGTTCTGTTTTGGATATTGATGAATTGATGGAGTTAGTTACTGATTCCATACTTGGTGCTATAGGTGTAGATACATGTTCGTTGGTTATTTACGATGTTAATCTTAACACATACCATTACAAAGTAAAATCTACTCATGGAAAAGATTATCTAAAATCTTTTATAGACAATATGAAGGTTGGTAAACTAGATAAGTATTTTAGTATTAGTGACCCGTATATTGATAATGATGTCAGCAAAGGGAAATATGATTTTACATCAGAAAGAGATGTTGGTTCTCTTGTTATAATACCTATACTAAATGATAAAAATACATATGGATTATTAATTGCAGAACATACATCAACTCAAATGATTAATGAAAATAGTATTCAATTTTTTCAAGGTATTGCAAATCAGATTAACATAGCTATAAATAATGCTAACCTATATACTAAAATGGAAGAAATGGCTAAACGCGATGGTTTAACTTGTGTATATAATAGAAACTATTTACAAAAAATATATCATGACCTATATGAAGATGCTCGGATAAATAAAAAAGTTTTGTCACTAGCTCTTTTTGATATTGATAAATTCAAAAAGGTTAATGACACTTATGGTCATATATTTGGTGATCAAGTACTGAAAATCATTGCAAACATTTCGGAGAAACATGCGGATAGAAATGATAGTATCGTTGGCCGTTACGGTGGTGAAGAGTTTGTTATAATCTTCCCTAATAAGAATCTAGAAGAGTCATATAAAATCATGGAAGATATTCATAACAATATCATTAAACAGAAAATATCACACGATGATAAGTTGATTAACATAAACATTAGCACAGGAATTTCTTCTTATCCAGAAGTATGTAAAAACCCAAAAGAGTTATTAAAAAGAGCTGACAATGCAATGTATATCTCAAAAGCAAATGGAAGAGGAAGAATAACTATTGATAATATTGATTTATAATGTATAATATAAGCTATGAACTTTATATAGTTTACAGCCATTTAAAGCGACATAGCCGCTTTTCTTGTTAAGTCATTAAGAAATAGATAATATAAAGATAGGAGATTTACAATGGCACTTAAAATATGTAGTATTGCCAGTGGCAGCAGTGGTAATTGTATATATGTTGGAACTGATAATGTTAATCTTTTAGTTGACTCTGGTATTAGTAAAAAGAAAGTAGAAATTGGTTTGAATGCAATAGACGTAGATCCAAATACTATAGATGGTATATTGATCACTCATGAACATTCTGATCATATAAAAGGTATTGGAGTATATGCTAGAAAGTATAAAATGCCTATTTATGCCACTAAAGAAACATGGAAAGCTACATTGAATTATAGTTCTATAGGAAAAATTCCAGATGATTTACATGTTGAGATTTTCCCTAATGAAGACTTTATGATAAAAGATATGGTTATCCATCCTTTTAAATCATTTCATGATGCTATTGATCCAGTATGCTATACTTTCAAAAGTAATGATAAAAAAATAAGTGTTGCAACAGATTTAGGATGTTATGATGAGTACATAATAGATAATTTACATGGTTCTAATGTATTATTTATAGAAGCAAACCATGATGTAAAACTATTAGAGGTAGGGAAATATCCTTATTTCCTTAAAAAAAGAATTTTAAGTGATGTAGGTCATTTATCTAACGAAAAATCGGGAGAGTTGATTTCTACATTATATGATGAAGCATTATCCCACGTGATTCTAGGTCATCTTAGTCTGGAAAATAACTTTCCTGAATTAGCCTATGAATCAGTAAAATTGGTATTATCGAATTGTTCGCATGTTGACTGTAACAATTTCAACTTATCAGTTGCTTCAAGAAACAGTAATTCAGAACTAGTTGTAGTATAAGACAGAAAGGAGTAATTATAGTTATGAAAAAAGGTATTATTACGGTAGTAGGAAAAGATAGAGTAGGAATTATATCGGAGGTTTGTGGTTATCTTACAAAAGATAATATCAATATTCTTGATATATCACAGACAATTGTACAAGGTTATTTTAATATGATGATGATAGTTGATGTTAATAATATAACAAAACCTTTTGGAGAAGTTGTAGACGAATTAGACCAACTAGGAAATAAAATAGGTGTAACTATAAAACTTCAGCATGAAGAAATCTTTAAGAAGATGCATAGATTATAACTATATAAAACTACCTGAGAGGATTGAGAATTTTACATGATTAATTCATTAGAAGTACTAGAAACTAATACAATGATATTGAAAGAAAATTTAGATGTCAGAACCATAACAATGGGTATTAATCTTATGGATTGTGCTGATTCTAATATTGATAGATTTAATGAAAATATTTATAATAAAATTACAACTAAAGCAAAAAACCTTGTTAAAGTTGGAGAAGATATTGAGAAGAAATATGGTGTACCTATTGTAAACAAAAGAATCTCAATAACACCTATTGCAATCGCTGCATCAAGCACTCAAACTGATTCTTATGTTTCTATTGCAAAAACTTTAGATAGAGCTGCAAAAGAAGTTGGCGTTAACTTTATAGGTGGTTTTTCAGCTATAGTTAGTAAAGGTATGACTGAAAGCGATAAAAAATTAATTAAATCTATACCAGAAGCTCTTGCTACAACAGAAAGAGTTTGTAGTTCAGTTAATGTAGGGTCTACAAAAACTGGAATTAATATGGATGCAGTTAAATTACTTGGAAGTACTATAAAAGAAACAGCAATTCTAACTAAAGATAGTGATTCAATTGGTTGTGCTAAATTTGTTGTCTTTTGTAACGCACCTGATGATAATCCATTCATGGCTGGTGCTTTTCACGGTGTGAGTGAAGCTGATGCTATTATAAATGTTGGGGTTAGTGGACCTGGTGTTGTTAAGAAAGCGCTTGAATCATGTAGAGGTAAGAATTTTGAAGAACTATGTGAGACAATTAAGAAAACATCCTTTAAGATTACTAGAGTCGGACAATTAGTTGCAAAAGAAGCATCAAAAGCTTTAGGTGTTCCTTTTGGTATAATAGACTTATCACTTGCACCAACACCTGCTATAGGTGATAGTATTGCAGACATTTTACAAGAAATCGGTGTAGATTATGTAGGTGCACCTGGAACAACAGCAGCCCTTGCATTATTGAATGATCAAGTAAAAAAAGGCGGGGTCATGGCATCATCATATGTTGGTGGGTTAAGTGGTGCTTTTATACCAGTTAGTGAAGATCAAGGTATGATAGATGCTGTTAATAAAGGAGCTTTAACAATAGAGAAGCTTGAAGCTATGACATGTGTTTGTTCAGTTGGTCTAGATATGATAGCAATACCAGGTAAAACTAAAGAATCTACAATATCAGGAATGATAGCAGATGAAATGGCTATAGGAATGATTAATCAAAAAACTACGGCTGTTAGAGTTATACCTGTTATAGGAAAAGATGTCGGTGATCAAGCTGAATTTGGTGGCTTACTTGGTTATGCACCATTAATGCCAGTAAATGAATTCGGTTGTGACAGACTTATTAATAGAGGTGGTAGAATACCAGCTCCAATTCATAGTTTTAAGAATTAAATTTACATTGATGGTAAACTTCTCTATTAGAAAATGAGATTTGGGAAGGTGAAAGTATGAGTAAAATTATAGAAGGTCTAGAGCCTAAAAGTGTATTTGAGTATTTTGAGAAGATAAATAATATCCCTAGAGGATCTGGTAATGAAAAAGAAATAAGTGATTATCTTTTTTCTTTTGCTAAAGATAGAAATTTAGAAGTTGTTCAGGACGAACACTTGAATATCATCATTAAAAAACCTGCAACAAAAGGTTATGAAGCATATCCTACTGTTATTCTTCAAGGACATATGGATATGGTATGTGAAAAGAATTTTGATGTAGAACATGATTTTTTGAAAGACCCTATTGAATTAATAGTTGATGGGGACTATATTAGCGCCAATGGTACAACTTTAGGTGCTGATAATGGTATAGCTGTAGCTTATTGTCTTGCTATTCTTGACTCTGATGAGATTGAACATCCTGCTATTGAAGTATTTGTTACAACGAATGAAGAAGCTGGTATGAATGGAGCTATAGGCGTTGATCCAGCTAATTTCTCCGCTAAGCTTCTTGTAAACCTTGATAGTGAAGAAGAAGGGGAATTCCTTGTAAGCTGTGCTGGAGGTTTAAAGGCTTGTATAGATATCCCTATTAAGTATGAGCAAGTCGAAGGAACTACAGTTAAAATTATGGTTAAAGGCTTAAAAGGCGGTCATTCAGGTAGTGATATTAATATGAACAGAGCTAATTCAAATCGTGTTCTTGGAAGAATATTATATGATTTGAATAATTCCATGAACATTAATTTGATCGATATTTTTGGAGGCTCAAAAGATAATGCTATTCCTAGGGAAGCATATGCAAATATAATTATTGCTGATAATGAATATGATAGATTCAATGAAATAGTTGCTAATATCTCCGAAGATATTAAAAATGAATTTAAAACTAGTGATAGTGGACTTATTGTGGTTACAACAAAAGAAAATAATAGCAAAACGAAAACTATGGCTAATGAAACTTTGAGTAATCTTATTTACTTATTGACATGTTTACCAAATGGAATTCAGACAATGAGTTCTGATATAGAAGGACTAGTTGAAAGTTCTCTTAATCTAGGCGTTGTAGTTACTAATGATGATTCTATCAAATTGACTATTGCAGTTAGAAGCTCAGTAGGATCATTGAAAAAAGTAATGGAATATCAATTAGGTTTATTTGCTAAACATGGTCATTCTGAGTTTAAGATTACTGGTGAATATCCAGAATGGGAATATAGAAAAGAATCTAAATTAAGAGATAGTTTCACGAAAACATATGAAGACATGTATGGAGAAAAACCATTAATCAAAGCTATTCATGCTGGTCTTGAATGTGGTGTATTTGATGAAAAAATTGAAGGACTTGATATGATTTCTCTTGGACCTAATATGTATGATGTTCATACACCAGATGAGAAATTAAGTATCTCTTCTACTAAAAGAACTTGGGAATTCTTATTGAATGCTCTAAAAAATATAAGATAGTATAACATAAACATTAGCTGGGAATAAGATTAATCATCTTATTCCCATATTTTTGTCCATTTATCTATCTTATACTGTATAATAAAATACAGTTACTAGTCATCTTACTAGATTAGTAGATATGACTTTGAATAAAATATCTGTAAAGAGGATGAGATAACAATGAGAAGAAACAATTCAAAACAAGAAATACTTAATATAGCAAAACAAATGTTTTTGGAAAAAGGATACAAAGATACTTCATTACGTAAAATTGTAAAATTAGCAGGGGTAACAACTGGGGCTTTTTATGCTCATTTCAAAGACAAAGAGGAATTATTTAAATTTCTAGTACAACCTGCAATTGATAATTTGGAGTATTTGTATAAAGATGCGTTATCACAATATGATGGAACAATTGATGAACCTAAAGTATTGCAAGATATATTATGGGAACAATCAAAAATCAGGATGAGTAATCATATTGATGATATATTTAATAACTATGATGCTTTTAAATTGTTATTTACTTGTTCTGATGGTACTCAATATTCTCGATATATTTATGATAATATTAATATAAGTGTAAAGAAGACAAAAAATTATTTTGCTAATTTAAGAAATAAAGGAATCAAGATTAAAGATATTTCTGACCAAGAACTTGAAATACTTATACATACCCACTATTTATCTATCTATGAAATCGTTAAGCGTGATATGACTTATAAAGATGCTAAGCATTATACTAATACTATTAGTGACTTTTTTTCAGCTGGGTGGATTAAAGTATTGGATTTTCAATAACTAATAGCTACTTGTTTTATTATATAAGTAACTGAGCCATCTATAGGATGGTTTTTTTATTGCAATTATTGTATATGAAAATAATAATTATTATCATTGAAATAAAATTCATTGAGTGATATAATAACAGTGTTATGATAACACTGTTATTATTTATTTTGAGGAGGTAACAATATGGTGAAGTATATGGATACTTATATCAAGTATAATTTTGACAAACAAATTACTGGAATAATACATACAGAGGCAGAAGCTGAATTAGTGGAGTTAAAGAAAAACTGTGTGGAGGAAAGTAAAAAGAACAGAGCTACTTTGTTTAAAGTAATTCTTCCGACCATTTCTCTCTATCACGCGCTTCAAACCCAAATGAGTAAGCAAAAGGCATTTGAGCACATGAATAAAATGATTTCTAATAATACTAAAGAAACTTCAAGAAAAATGTATGAACGAATAAGTAAGTTACCCAATTTCTTTTTCCTTTTTAAAAAGATGTTTGTTATAGGGTTAAGTGGCGAAGGATGGGATGTTGAATGGATATCAAATAACAAAATCAGCTTAGAATTTAATGTGAAAAGATGTATTTACAATGATGCTTTCAGACAATATGATTGTTCTGAACTGTGTGCATTATATTGTAACAATGACCATATAAATTTTACTGATGTAACTCCTAAAATACGTTTTGAAAGAAAAGGGGCTCTGGGTTACGGTAATGATATATGTGATTTTCATTTTTATGCTATGAAAAAGAATAATAATATTTAATAATGTATATAACATAACTCTATGCTGATT
>NZ_BTPT01000068.1:0-20340 GCF_054408565.1 Vallitalea sediminicola | reverse complement strand
TAGCAACTCTACATTATTTCTAAACTAAAAAGATTGAAGGTGGAAGTATGTATATTAGGAAACGTTTACTAAGTTTCTTTATAATTATTACTATAGTACTAGGAAGTTTAACAACATTCGCTAATGCAGAATCAGATTATATTTCAGTATGGTTTTATTGTGAAAATCCACAAACAGTTACTTGTGATGGTAAGAATTTTTTTGTAGATGATAGAAATATTGTAATTCCTATGCAAAAGATTATAATAACCGATTCGGATATTTCTCGTATTAATTCACTGATTAAAGAACATATTGATTATGATAAATCATTAAATAATACTTATACTGTTGCTCATGTTTTTATAAAAGCTCTTGAAAGTAAAGGTATTATTGATTGGTGGAATTATGTTACTTGGAAGAAAGATGGGAGTATTAGTGCAATAAATGGAGAACCAACAAGAGGGATTTATTCTAGGAAATTAAAAGAAAGAAAATATTATGGAATGAGTCCATTAATTTGTATAGTTGGTGATTCAGCAGTAAACTCAACTGATTTTATAAATACAATAGTAAATAATAATCAAATAGTGCGTATGTCTAAGTTTATACGTGGTGCTTCAACGGATAAATTATCTAATAAAGATTATACCTTAAACTTATCAGCAAGTAGAATAACTATAACAAGATTTTTAGATAATAATATTTTTTATAAGATTCCTAATGTAATTGGTAATCAAATATCAACAACAGTAAATATGTATAGATGTACAACTCATTCTAGTTATTTAGGTAAAATAAATAGTCAAAGATTTGGTAATTATTCGTCCGTAGAGATATTTAGATTAGATAATGGGAATTTGACAAAAATATCATCAGAAGTTCCTTTTACTGTAACCTTTACTGATATAGATAATGGTACTGGAAAACTTGTTTTGATATCAACAGATAGTATTGAAACTGGTACTTATCATGTGAGAGTAATACATAAACCTGCTAACATAGGAATATATGCTTCACTATGTCCTGTTGATTACCTAGTAATCAATGTTACCTCTACTGGTAGTGAAACAACTGATAAAACAGTTCTTCAAAGTACTATAAATAATGTTCCAACCACGGGGTATTACACTAGTAAAGACCGCTTTAACGGTACAAATTATACAAGTATTCAAAGTAACTTTTGGTCAATATTCCAAACTGCTTTAAATGATGCAAAATCCATAAACGATAATAGTAATTCTACACAAGTTGATATAGATACCGCAACAACTAATCTTCAATCTGCAATTAATAACCTAATTCCAATCACCAATGTTAACCCAACACTACTATATGAGGCTACAAAAAATGCAGAAAATACATATAACGATTCATCCATATATACAGCCAAGTCATGGGCATTATATCAAAGCGCACTGAATAAGGCTAAAACAGTACTTACTTCTCTTTACATTCAAGATGGTAAAGATAAAGGTAAACCAACTGATATTAATGAAACCAGCTATCAATATGAAGTTGATGCCCATACTGAAGAGATAAGCAAAGCAATTAGAGGACTAAAAAAATTAATAAATGCTAATGATCCTTCGGGTAGTGATCTAATTGATGCTCAGGAAAAATATGAGAACCTAAAAGCTTTAATGAATAATCAATTTAATCCAGAGGAACTTATTGAATCGGATTATACTTCAGACAGCTTTGCATTATTTCTCAAAGAAAGAGATATAGCACTAAAATGGTTAGATAATAATGATAAGCCTAATGGTACAACAGGATTACCTGTGTATGAAAAACTAAAAGAAGTCTATAACAATTATTGGAAATCATGTTATGCCTTAACATCATCAAAAGAAAAGATAAATGTATCTCTTAAGGTAATAGATACATCTGCGGCTAGAAAAAAAGGAGCTTTTGATACGAAATCAGGTATCTATGATTTATCATTATCTAGTGGTGCATCTTTAGAAAATGCTTTCAACCAGATTAATGGTATTAATATACATGGAGACTATGGAATATTTATTAACGGATTTATGCTTGATGTACCAAGCCATGATTTAACATCTCTATTTACTTTAAATCTTGGTGGTTCTATAGGTATATCTCAATATCCATTTAATTGTATTAAGTTACAGGATAAAGATAAAATTGTAATAGCATATCTAGAAGCACCAAGGCATGGTTCTTCAAGTGGTGCTAATTTAGAAGGATATGAATCATATAAAGTCCTTCCATATGTGAGACTTTCAAAAATTACTAATCAGGATATGACTAATAATGTAGTAGAGACAAGAGCAGGACAACCAGTTTCATTTACTGCAAGTTCATCTGTTGCTAACCTTAGTGATTATACAGGAAAAGATGAACCTTTTGCAGGAGCTACTGTTTTCGTAAGTTCAGCTGTAGAAGAAAAAAATAAAGTAACTACTGCAAATCAAGAAACTACCACTGTTACAGATGATAATGGTAACTGTGATTACACTTTTTACCAAGAGGGTTGGCATTCATTAAGTGTTCATCACAAGGAAGCAAATAATTTAGCTAGCAAAAAGGTCACAGGAGTTATAGCTGGAGATACTATATTTGTACATGTAAACCCAGCTACTGAAAATGAAACTCAGATAATTAAAGATAAAATGCTCACTGAACTAGAAGAAGCATATTATTCATATAGACAAACTAACTATAACCCTAATAATTGGAAGACACTTTCCAAATTTTATGAAGACGGTAACAGTAAAGTCACTAGTGCCGTAACACCTTACCAAGCAAAAACAGCATTTGATACATCAGTTAATGGTATGAGGAACATAGAATCTATAGATCATAAAACTGTAATAAGACCTATACGTGAGGTATTAAAATATTTGCCATCTATAGATGAAATAGAGCAAAAAAGACTCTTCAAATCAGATATACCTAAGTTGGAAGAATTAATATCTAAATACAATGTTTTGACAGAATATCAGAAGAAGTTATTTACTTTTTTAGAAGACAGACATATTAAATCTCTGTTAAAGGCATACGCAGACTCTAATAATGGAAGTAATTTATTAGAAGCAGAAAAATATAAGCTTACCATTATTGATGAAACTAATAGATTCAATCAAGCTGACGAACATTTACACTGTGTAGTAGATTATAATGTTGTAAGTTCTGCTAGACCAGAAAAGATTGATGGACAAGTTACAGCTAATACTAAAGTTGGTTTGCTATATAAAGGAAGAAACGTTGTAGGAAATAAATGTGTAGTAGAAAGTTTTTCTGATGATATAAGCATTTATAAAATGCATAATCGTTATGAAAGTATCCTTGCCGAATTTTTAATGCCTCATCACGATGTAACTATAATCGTAAGGTCAATAGGTGGTGACGAACCCACAATTGATGATAAAACCAAACTTTATAATGCTAAAAATGCTGCTAAAAATGCTATTATAGCTACCTACTCAGATTATAATAGTGATGATTATTTGGAAGATGATTGGAATAGACTTGTTGAGGCAAAAGATAATGGTATTACAGCAATTGATAATGCAGCTGATGTAGATATGATAGCAACTGCTCGTAGAGCAGTGCTTGCTGCTATGGCTGCTGTTCCAACAAAAGATGATCATTCAAACGCCCCATTACCAGACTATGGGAATGTAATTGGAAAAGTAAAAATAGCGATAGAAAATGAAACTTACCCAGGTGGGGATTTTAAAGGAACAATACTAAACGGCTGGTATGATCTCTGTGAGAATGATACCATGATGACAGTTGCTTTGAAAGCATTAGCTGTGAATGGATATAGTTGGGAAGGTACAGGTGGTACTAATTATGGTATTACCTACATATCATCCATAAGTAAAGGTGATAAATCTATGGGTGAGTTTTCAGGTGATAGAGGTTCAGGTTGGATGGGTACACTTAATGACTGGTTTGTTAATGAAGGTTTTCAATCTTTTAGAGCAGGAGCTTCCAACAAAGATTATTGTCTAGAAAATGGTGATGAAATTAGAATAATGTTTACCCAAAACCTTGGTAAGGATCTAGGTGGTACATGGGGAAATTCTGATACATCATTAAAAGCGCTTAGTATTAGTGGAGGAAAATTATCACCAACATTCAGCAAAAATACTACAGAATATGGATTACTAATTGCTGGAGATTCCAAAAATATAAAAATTACACCAACTGCTTTTAATAAAAATTACTTAGTAAAGACCTTTTTAAATCAGTATAATGAAAGCTCTGCCTATTACAAACGTACAGAAACTATATCTGTAGGGAATGGTGATATCATTTATATAGGAATAGGCGAAAACTCTTGGCCTTCTATGAATAAGCAAGGGGAGGAAGCAAGAGAATATGATGCAACAAAATATACTATAAAGGTTTATAACAGTAAAGCTGATTTTGTCAGTAAGTTAATTGTAGCATTACCTTCTAAAACCAAAATAAAACTATCTAATTATAAGAGTTATGAGGAAGCAGTTAAGGCTGCTAGAAGTAACTATAGTAGATTGTCAGCTGAGGATAAAAAGAAAGTAACTAATTTAGATAGATTGAACAATGCAGAAAATCAAATTTCATTTTATGCAGAAATCGACAATGTTAAAAAGCTCCTTAAAAAAATTCCTTTAGCGAGTAGAATAAAATTAAGGCATAAAGCAGAAGTAATGGTAGCTGATTCTGCATACAAGAAATTGTCATCAGAACAAAAATTGTTCATAACTGTTGGAGATGTAGCCAACTATAATGCAGCTATTGAACAATTAAAAGAACTTGGTGCCTTTGATTCAGATAATGCATCACCTTCTGTAATAATGGGTAACACCGAAGAGCCAGAAGAAGTTAAAGAGGAATTTATTAAAATAAAACCTAAGGTTAATATTTCAGGGAATACGGCAACATTAACTATAACCAATAGTCAAGGGAAAAATGCATTAGAGGACATTAAGAAGAGTCAAGCAGAAGAATTGATTGTTGAGTCGATGATTAAAAAAGATGTAGATAAAGTAATCGTCAAACTTTCAAAATCCATAATTAATGATTTGGTTAAGAATACAGATGCTGGATTAATTGCTAAGTCACACCTTGCAGAAATAAATATCTCTAATAAAGCTTTGAGTTCATTAGTAGAATCAAGAGGTTCTAATGTAAGTATAATAGTAGAGCGGGCGGATAAAGAGCAGTTATCTAATAAAAATATAGAACTAGTTGGTGATAAGCCTGTATATAATTTATATATAAAAGTAGATAATAAATTAATCACTAATTTTGTAGATGATGTAACCGTATCTTTATCTTATATACCTAAGGATGATGAAGATACCAATAAGCTCTCGGTTTATAATATAAATGATAATGATAAAGCAATAAGGATGACAGGAACTTATTATGACGATGACAGTGAAAGTATAATCTTTGAGACTAATCATTTTTCAACATTTGCAATAGTTTACGATGAAGACAAGATCATTGCTTTTGAGGATGTATTAACAACTGATTGGTTCTATGATTCAGTGTATTTTGTTATAGAACATGGATTATTCAGTGAGATATCTAAGAATAGGTTTGAACCAAATAAGAACATGACTCGTGGAATGTTTGCAGAGGTACTCTACGATATGGCAGGTAAACTAGATGTAACAAGTGAAAGTCCATTTGAAGATGTAGAGAAAGGTTCATTGTATTATGATTCTGTAGTATGGGCATCCAACGATAGGATTGTTAGTGGTTATGGTAATGATTGGTTTGGAACGAATGATAATATCACTCGTGAGCAAATAGCTACAATGCTATATCGTTATGCAAAATCAAATGGTTATAAAATAACCGATACAACCGATATTTCCATTTATACTGATAATTATATGGTTTCAGACTGGGCAACTCATTCAATGAAATGGGCAGTTGGAAATAAAATTATCAGTGGTGTAAATGAAAAAGAACTTCTCCCACAAGGTACAGCAACTCGAGGAGAAGTAGCAACAATAATCATGCGATTCATGGAAAACATCATGAAATAGTAGTCGTAATCTGAGGAGGAAGATAAGTGAAAAAGTTACTTAGAAAGACTATAAGTACACTGCTAGTACTTACTATGTTGATTAGCTCAACTTCTTATGTTTTTGCAACAAGTACAAGTGAGCTTAATACTGCTGTCACAGCTACTGCAAAATATATTAGCAAAACAGTCAAATCACCACAAGTAGGTTCTATTGGTGGAGAATGGGCTATATTGGGACTTGCTAGAAGTGGTTATAAGATATCTGATGAATACTATCAAAATTATTACAAAACTGTAGAGGATTATGTAAAAGTTTGTAAAGGGGTATTGCATAAAAAAAAATATACCGAATATTCAAGGCTTATTGTTGCTCTTACTTCTATAGGGAAAGATCCTTCGGATATAGGGGGATATAATCTTTTAACAGCACTTGGCAATTACGAAAAAACTATTTGGCAAGGAATGAATGGACCTATATGGGCACTTATAGCACTAGACAGCGGTAATTATCCTATGCCACACAATAAAGATGCTAAAGTACAGGCAACAAGAGAAATGTATATCAATAGAATCTTAGAATGTCAATTAACTGATGGCGGCTGGTCACTTTTTGGAGGAACTTCAATCGAAAGTGTTGGTGACAGTGTTTCAGATCCTGATATAACAGGTATGGCACTTCAGGCATTAGCAAAATATCAGAACAAACCAAAGGTCAAAAAAGCATGTGAGGAGGCTCTTGCATGTATGTCAAAAATACAGAATAGTCAAGGTGGTTTTTCTAGTTGGGGGACAGCCAATTCTGAAAGCTGTGTACAGATGTTGGTGGCTCTGTGTGAATTAGGAATTTCTATTGATGATAAACGTTTTGTGAAGAACGGTAATACAATGCTAGATAACCTTATGACTTTCTATAAAGAAGGTAATGGCTTTCTACATACGAAAAATGGAAGTGGATCTAATCAAATGGCTACTGAACAAGGTTTCTATGGATTGATTGCAGTACAAAGAGCGTTGAAAGGCAAAAATAGTCTTTATCGTATGCGCAATAGATTGGATATAGGTGAAGCAGATAGTACATATACTACAGGACTTATAGGTAAGCATAAAGATATTCGTAAACAGAGGATAACAGAAATCGGTAAAACTTTCAGAGATATTCAGGGACATGATAATCAATCAGCTATAGAAGCACTTGCAGCAAGAAAAATTATTAGCGGAAAGACGGAGGATTCATTTAATCCTAATACTACAATGACAAGAGGAGAATTTTCATCAATATTGGTTAAAGCTCTTGGACTTGAACCAAAAGCAAATGATAAGTTCATTGATGTAGATAAGAGTAAGTGGTATGCAGGATTTATTGGAACTGCTAATACTTATGGGATAATTTCAGGAAAATCTTCTTCTATATATGATCCAAATGGTACAATCACCAGAGAAGAAGCTGCAATGATGGTGGCTAGAGCTGCAAAACTTTGTGGTATGGATACTGAATATAACACTATGGCAACAAGAGATATCTTGTCTCAGTTTATTGACTATGTGAAAGTTAATAAGTGGGCAAGAGAACCCTTAGCCTTTTGTTATGATAAAGAAATACTAGATTCGTCTGCAATGGAAATATTACCTAAAACAGCTATCAAACGTTGTGAAATATCTCAAATGATGTTTAATATGTTATATAATGCAAGGCTCCTATAAGGAGGTAATCTAAAATGAAGCTAAATAAAAATAAGATTATTATTTCAATTGTAACTGTTATCGTACTTGCTGTTGTCTTCTGGTGGGGTGGAAATGCTCCTGGTTTACAAGGATGGGAAATAAAGGATTCAATGACAGCTGAGAAAAAATTAAGTCTTGCACAGGAGTTAGCAGATTGTTCCTCACCAGGGATTGAAAAAGGAGATTCTGACTATTCTGTTTCTCAAGGTATGGAATTTGATGAAAACACTAATAAAGATAAATATCTGACAGATCCTGTACCTGAAGGGAAACCTGTACCTATAGAGCCTCAGAATGTGGAAATCACTGATAAGGAATTTACATGTACCATGGCAGTACATTGTGATACTATAATAGATAATATTGACTGGCTTGATCCAGAAAAAGTCGAACTTGTACCCGAGGATGGAGTAATATTTCAAGAACAGAGTGTTACTTTTTATGAAGGGGAAAGTGTTTTTAATGCACTCATTAGAGAGATGAAGAAAAATAAAATACACATGGAGTTTGTTAATACTCCAATGTATAACAGTGCTTATATTGAAGGGATAAATAATCTATATGAATTTGATTGCGGTGAGTTATCAGGGTGGATGTACAAAGTGAATGGCTGGTTTCCCAATTATGGTTGTAGTCGATATCAATTAAAAGAGGGAGATATAGTGGAATGGGTTTATACTTGTAATTTAGGTGTAGATGTAGGTGGATATTCAGCTCTGGGAGCAGATCTATGAGGAGCGCTTTTGAAGGATATCACCCTATTGTAAATTTTCTCTATTTCACCTTTGTATTTATATATTCAATGATTTTTATGCATCCTTTATGTCTTTCTATTTCATTGATATGTGCATTTTCCTATTCAGTTACCCTAAGAGGAAATAAAGCAATACGTTTTAATCTAGTGTATCTATTACCTATGATGATTATAGCAGCATTAATTAATCCAGCATTCAACCATGAGGGTATTACAATACTGACTTATCTAGATAGTGGAAATCCACTTACATTAGAATCAATTACATTCGGTATTGCCGCTTCCGTTATGCTTGCTTCTGTAGTTTGTTGGTTCAGTTGTTACAATGTGATTATGACTTCTGATAAGTTCATATATTTATTTGGGAGAGTGATACCAGCGCTTTCCCTAATTATATCTATGGCACTAAGATTCATACCTAGATTCAAGGAACAGATAAAGATAATATCCAATGGACAAAAATGTATAGGAAGAGATGTATCAACTGGAAGTATTCTATCTAGAGCTAAAAATGGTATAAAGATTCTATCAATTATGGTTACTTGGGCATTGGAGAATGCTATTGAAACAGCTGACTCTATGAAAACACGTGGTTATGGACTACATGGGCGTACAGCTTTTTCTATCTATTATTTTGATAAGAGAGATAAAAAAGCATTATTGATTATTGGAAGTACAGGGCTGTATGTACTTGTAGGTGCTTTACTTGGGAGTGTTTATTTTAGATATTTTCCTAGTATGAAGGGGGTAGATATAACACCTTATTCTATAAGTGTATTTATAGCTTACTTTGTACTTTGTATTTCACCTATAGTAATAGAAAGTTGGGAGAACAGAAGATGGAAGTTATTACAATCAAAGATTTAACATTTACATATCCTAAGCAAAGTAAGATGGCATTAAATAATGTTAACCTTTCAGTCAATCAAGGGGAATTCATAACCATATGTGGTGAATCAGGATGTGGTAAGACAACTATGCTAAAACATCTAAGATCTACTCTTATGCCACATGGTACAAGAGAAGGGCAGATATATTATGAGAATACACCATTGGATAATCTTACACAGAGACAGCAAACCCAAAGCATCGGTTTTGTTAGGCAATCACCAGACAATCAGATTGTAACTGATAAGGTATGGCATGAACTTGCTTTTGGGCTAGAAAGTCTTGGATACAGAACACCTGAAATTAGAGGTAGAGTCTCAGAAATGGCCTCTTTTTTTGGTATACAGACTTGGTTTCATAAGAAAGTAACAGAGCTTTCGGGAGGACAGAAACAGTTGTTGAATCTAGCTTCTGTAATGGTAATGCAGCCTACTGTAATTATACTGGATGAACCCACTAGTCAACTTGATCCTATTGCCGCAACTGATTTTCTAGAAACCATAAAGAAAATCAATAGGGAGTTAGGAACAACAGTTATTCTGACAGAACATCGATTAGAAGATGCACTGCCTCTTTCAGATCGTGTCATTGTCATGGATAATGGAAGTATAATTGTAGATGACACTCCTAAAGGAGCAGGGCAGAAACTTAAAGAAATGAATCATGATATGTTTATTGCTATGCCTACACCTATGCGTATCTATGCAGGAGTTAAAAATGATTTGGAATGTCCTATTACCGTTCGTGATGGACGAAACTGGATCAATGAGTTTGCAAAGAAGAATCATATTGATGAAAATGCTATTTTGAAGGATAATGAAAATGAATACAACAAGTGCATTATTGAGATGGATGAGATTTGGTTTCGCTATGAAAAAGAACTGTCAGATGTAATTAAAGGGTTGTCCATTACCATAAGGCAAGGCGAATTTTTTGCAATTGTAGGAGGTAACGGTACAGGAAAGACAACTACTTTATCTATTATAAGTGGAATATTAAAGCCTTATAGGGGCTCTGTAAAAATATATGATGAATCAATTATTAGTACCAAAGGGGGAAAAAGTTTTACCAATCTCATTGGAGTACTTCCTCAAAATCCCCAGTCATTATTTATCAAGAAAACTGTTGAATTTGACTTATATGAAATACTTTCTGGAAGGAAAATGCCAAAAGAGGAACAAAAAAAACGGGTTGATATGGTAGTAGGATTATGCGAATTGGAAAATCTTTTATATATGCATCCATATGATTTATCAGGGGGTGAACAACAGCGAGCTGCTCTAGGTAAGATTCTACTATTAAAACCTAGGATTTTACTTCTTGATGAGCCTACCAAAGGACTTGATGGACATTTTAAACAAAAGTTTGCAGGTATATTGGAGAAACTACAAATAGAAGGAGTTACCATAATTATGGTATCTCATGATATTGAGTTTTGTGCTGGACATGCTACTCGTTGTGCAATGTTTTTTGATGGACGAATTACAAGTATTGATACACCTAGGATGTTTTTTCGTGGTAAGAATTTTTATACAACCGCTGCAAATCGTATGGCAAGAACAGTTCTTCCAAAAGCAGTTCTCCCAGAAGATGTTATCACTGCTTGCGGTGGTGTAAAGCAGATTAATATATTAAGGAATTTAGATAATGATGATATAGTACATATAAATAAAAATGATAAGGGATTACAAGTAATTAATAAATCAAATATCCAGACTGCCAGTAGCACTAAATCAATATGTAAATTAACACCTATACGTATTTCTATAGCGGTTCTAGGTCTAATAGCATTTATTTTAACTACTGTTTTCCTAGTGAATAGATATGCTGATTGGAGAAATTATCTAGTGCAATTTTTACTTGTAGCTGAACTTGCGATAAGTCTAATATCTATTTTTCCAGGAAAAGATATAGATGCTCCAGATTTTTCAGTACAGGTTCCAAAAGAAAAGAGAAAACTAACAAAAAGAACTATTATAGCTTTGTTTATGGTGCTTATTGCAGTACCTCTAACAATATATTGTGGTGTGTTTTTTTTAGGTGATAGAAAATATTATTTTATAAGCTTGTTGATATTATTAGAAACCATGGTACCTTTTGTATTAGTTTTTGAGAGTAAAAAACCTCAGGCAAGAGAGGTAGTTATCATTGCCGTTCTTTGTGCCATTGGTGTAGTTGGAAGAGCCGCATTTTTCATGCTTCCTCAATTTAAGCCTGTCGTAGCGATAGTTATTATATCAGGAGTATGTTTTGGTGGCGAAACAGGTTTCATGGTAGGTTCTGTTACAGCATTTACTTCAAATATGCTATTTGGGCAAGGTACATGGACACCTTGGCAGATGTTTGCCTTTGGTATTACTGGCTTTATTGCAGGTATATTATTTCGTAAAGGATTACTCAGAAAAAAACGCAGTTCACTCTGTATATTTGGAGCACTGACAACATTTTTTGTCTGCGGCTTCATTTTGGATACCGGTTCAGCACTTATGTGGCAGGCAAAACCCACTATAAAAAGTATGATGACCTATTATACAACAGGTATCCCCTTTAACATTATCCATGCCACAGCAACCTCTTTCTTCCTATGGTTTGCATCAGAACCCATGATTGAGAAATTAGACCGTATAAAAGTGAAATATGGACTTATCAGTTGAAAAAACAAAATCTTAATACAACAACCTATGTCAGCCTACAGTTATGCACATTAGAAGAAAAAGTATTTTGTGATTAAAATTGAAGGTTACTTCCCAGCAAAATAGTATATGTATATGTGAAGTAGTGAGGCAGGACGCCGAATCCAGCTTTTAATCTGACAGCCCTACTGGACTGTCAGAAATAACAATGGACTCGATGTCCATTGTTATTTATTGAACTCAGGACGAGCAAGTAGCTGGCGAAACATATACATATACTATTTTGCAAAAGCCACGTCAGAACAAAACACTTTTTCTGACTTATTTGTTTTATTGATATATACCTACTAATATGATAATATGGTAATTGCGAAAAAAATTATTGCTAATATTTACAAACAAATATGATTTTATATGTTTTTGTAGTTGAAGTGAAGGGGGTACTAAATTATGTTTAGTAAATTACATGGCAAAGATAATATTAAAAACACAGCAATATCATATAGAAAGCAAATAACCAATAAAAAAAATAAGAATTTTTATATAAGAGCAATTATAATAATAATTGTTGGTTTGATAAGTTATTTTTTCATAGCTAATAATGAAAATTACTATAATAAAACCATAGGAAAAGTTATAGCTGTAGAGGAAACGGAAGGTAATACGGAATATATTAAAAATCAGCACCTTAAGACTATTATCATGAATGGTAATCATAAAGGTGAAGAATTAGAGTTTGATAATACAACATCTTATTCTAAGATATTTGATATAGAATACAAAATAGATGACAGGATATTTGTATCTATAACTGAGGATGAGGATAATAATATCATATCTTCGTACATATTGGGTTATAAACGTGATAAATACCTAGGATATATTGCAATAATATTTGTGGTATTGATATTACTGATAGGTGGGTTAAAAGGATTTAAGTCACTAACAAGTGTTGTTGTAAACATTCTGATTTTCTATAGTGTCATCAAACTATATTCCCATGGATGTAATTTATGGGTTATTACCACTATAATGAGTATTATATTTGTTATCATATCCATATTGATTGTAAGTGGAATCAACAAAAAATCCCTGTGTGCTATAGTTGGGACAATGATAAGTATTATCATAACAATGATAATTACTGCTATAGTAATGACTGTAACTAATTCTAAGGGAGTTTATTATGAAGAGATGGAATTTCTTATGACTTCTCCAGAACAGATATTTTTTATTGGGCTTATGATAGGTACTATTGGAGGAATTATGGATATTGCCATAACAATGTCATCAGCTATCAATGAATTATATTTCAAGAATCCTGATATAGAAAGAAAGGTTCTAATAGAGTCTAGTATGGAAATTGGAAAAGATGTTATGGCTACTATGGCTAATACTCTAGTTTTTGTATACATTAGTGGAAGCATACCGACTATACTGTTTTGGTTAAGAAATGGACTTTCACTATCTTATATAATAGGTATCGGAATCAATCTTGAAATAATAAGAGCTCTCATTGGAAGTATTGGTGTTGTAATAAGTATTCCTATCACTATGTACATCTCAGTTATACTTCTTAAAGAACGTAGGATAGGGGTGAATTGATTATGAGTGTTATAGTAGTATTGTTGATAATATTATTTTTATTAATGTATGCAGTTGGAAGAGATAGAGGAGTAAGATCTTTTTTTACACTATGTTTGAATTTCTTGATATTTTTCATTATGGTCGTATTGATCGCCAACAAATTAAATCCTCTCATAGTGACTATAGTTATATGTATAGTCATAAGTTCCATAACTTTATTTTATATTAATGGACTTAATAAGAAAACCGTATCATCCTTAATATCTGTCACGATAGTTGTTCTATTTACAACACTTATAACTTATAAGATGGGAATGGGTGCAAAAATACAAGGATTTGGAAAGGAACAATATGATTCTATTTCTTCTCTTTCCTTATATATTAAGCTTAATTTCTCAACTATAGTTATATGTGAAATACTAATAGGATTATTAGGAGCAGTGATTGACGTTTCAATTTCAATTTCATCATCTATGAATGAACTATATAATACTAATTCGTCTATTACTAAGAAAAGTTTGTTTGATTCAGGTATGAATATTGGTAAAGATATATTGGGAACAATGACGAATACATTATTTTTTGCATACATAAGCGGATTCATGGCATTAATCATATATTTTAGTTCTCTTCATTATTCTATAGCGGATATTTTGAATAATAAGGTTTTTTGTGCAGAAATCTTTCAGATTCTATGTAGTGGAGTAGGTATAATACTTATCATTCCAGTAACTGCATTAATAACTTCACAGATTTTAATTAGCAATAAATAAAAATAATGAAAGTCCTTTAATTCTTAATCAGAGTTAAGGGATTTTTTTTTTGTATTCTACTATAAATAAATATATTCTTGTTAATTATAGGTTTAATCTGTATTATTATATATATAAAGACATTTCGGTATAATTATGAATACTAGTAATTTGAGAGGAGTAAGTGATCTGTATCAAAGAATATAATGGATTCATACCACCATGTGGTGTTTATTGCGGAGAATGCCCAAACTATATAAGAGAGAAAAATACCTGCGAGGGAGCTGAAAAGCATTGTAAGGATAGAAAATGTAAAGGGATTTATGTATGTTGTAAAGAAAAAAAAGGATATGATTATTGTTTTAGTTGTAAGATATTCCCTTGTAGTAGATTCAAGAAATTTGCAAGTAGTTGGATGAAACTTGGACAAGACTTAATAATGAATCAATATGAGCTGAAAGAATTAGGAGAGGAAAGATGGTTAGAGAAATGTAATAAAAATAAGTAATTGACAGGTGTAAATGAATACAGTATAATCAAATTATAAGACTATAATGAATTAGGTGATGAATAGGCAATGGGTAAATTTAAACGTGTAACTAGTATGGATGTTGCAAAGGAAGCTGGTGTCTCAAGGGCTACGGTTTCTTATATATTGAATGATGTTCAAGGAGTCAGCATAAAAGAGACAACAAAAAAGAAAGTTATACAGGCAGCAAAAAAGTTAGGCTATTATCCTGATTCTATGGCAGTAGCACTAAAAACCAATAAAGCCATGTCTATAGGCATTGTTTCCAAGAGAAATATATCTGAACAAAGGTATATAAAGTTTTTGGACGGTGTTAAATCTGCGATAGGTGATAACTATAGTATTATATTATGTTCAGACCATGTAGATAATTTTGGATATCCAGAGTATTATAGTTACTATAAACGTAAAAAAATAGATGGTATCCTATTCTTATCATTTCAAGAACACCTAGCAGAAGAGAAAATAGATGATTATTTACATATGTCAGTAGAAGAAAATATCCCAATTGTATTTGCGGATTATGATTTGAATAATCAGGTGGTCAATTGTGTAGATATCAATTACTATCATGGAGCATATATGGCAGCAAGCTATTTAATAAAAAATGGACATAGAGATATAATTTATTTGACACCTGATTTTGATACAAAACAAGAACAACAACGTAGAAAAGGAGTTGAAGATGCTGTTAACGAGCATGAGGGAGTTAAATTAATTAAATACCCTATTTCAACTGATAATGATAAAGAAATTGAAGCAGTTATTGAGGTTCTAAGTAAAAAAGATGAATATACAGCTATAATAACTTCTTGGAGTAAAATGGCATATACAGTATTGTATCAGGCTCAGAAACTTAATATTAACATTCCTGATGAAATATCAGTTATAGCACTTGCAGGATCTAATTTTGATGTGTATACATATCCAAAACTGACTACATGTAATTTGCCTTTATTTGTACTGGGGCAAAAGAGTGCAGAAAGATTGATAAATATACTAGAGGATACAAATACATTACCATTGAATATTACATTACCTTGCGAGCTTAAAGAAAGGGATTCTACTAAATCCAACTTATAAAATTAAGGAAAATATATTGAAATGGGTGTAGAGAGATTAAGTTTAATATAAATAATTAATTTTTTTAGTCAACAACTTACACGTGTAAGTTAAAAAATAAATGGAGGTTTTTATAATGAAAAAAGTTAAAGTAGGTATTGTAGGAACAGGATATACCATTGGTATAGCAAAACAACATGTCAAGGCTTATAATGCAAATGAGAAATGTGAACTTGTAGCTTTGTTTGACAAAGTTGAAGGAAGAGCAAAGGAGTGGGCAGACAAGCAGGAACTTGAGAATATCACTATCTGTGAATCATATGAAGAAATGATTGATATGGTAGATGCAGTTAGTATATGTACATCTAACGATGCTCATGGAGAGTTATCTATTAAAGCTTTGGAATCAGGAGTACATGTTCTTTGCGAGAAGCCAATGAGTACTACGATTGATGATGCAAAAGAAATGGTGAAATGTGCAAAAAATCATCCTGAACTGGTAAATATGATAGGATTCTGTTATAGGGGTATTCCAGCAATAAAATATATGAAATCTATAATAGACCAAGGGAAAATAGGAAAAATATATGGTTTCAGACAATGCCTTGGAGGAGGTAGAATCGCTAATAAGGCAGACGTAATGCTTGAGTGGAGAATGCAAGAAAAATATTCTGGTACAGGAGCTTTAGCTGATTTTGGATCTCATATGATTGACATAGTAGATTATTTATTGAAGGATACAGAAGGTCCAGTAAAAGAGGTAACAGCGATTTCAACAATTTCTATCCCGGATAGAAAAAAAATTGATGAAGAAGGTATGGGAGCAGTAACCAATGATGATACAACCATTTTTACTGCTAAGCTTAATAATGGCGCAGTTGGAACTTTCTATTCAAGTAGACTAGGTACTAGGGGACATAGCCTTGAAATTATAGGAGAGGGAGGTATGCTCATCTATGAAAAGGAGGATAATGAATTAGTAGTTAATTTGAAAGAAAAAGATGGAGGTTACAATGGTAAAAAAGAAGAAGTTGTAGCTGTTCCAGATGAGTTCTTAGAAGAATCCAAGTTTCATGAAGAGATAAATGAATTTATTGATAATATCATAAATAATAAACAGTCTATAAGAGATTTTTCTAGAGGATTGTACATTCAAGAGTTATTAGGAGCATTAAAAGAATCAGCTGATAACAAAAAAACAGTTATCCTTGACTAATAGAAAGGAGAATGATTATGAAAGTAGGATTAATTACAAATAGTTTGGCTTGGGCTGGAATGAAAGATTTAAAAGAAATAAGTAAGTGGGCTTGTGATAATGGATTTAAGGATCTGGAAGTTGGACCAACCATTGAACTTGATGAAAAGATCTTCTCAGATATAAAAGCGGAAGGCAAAATAGATATATCAGCCTTAATCTACTGTAGAAACTTTCTTGATGAAGAGAATAATATAGGTGATGAGCATAAGAAACAATTGATTAGACGTATAGAATTTGCAGGAAAACTAGGGATTGAGAAAGTAATATGCTCAACAGGGGTTACCAAGGATGCCTATTATGGTGCAAGATTCAATCCTGAAAAAAGTGTAGAAGCTGTTACAGAATGGTTAAAAGAACTAGCAGAATACGCAGAAAGAAATAATGTAAAAATAGCAATAGAGAATTGTCCAATGATGGGTAACATAGCTATATCACCATATATGTGGGATATACTATTTGATAGAGTTGATTCAGATAAAATAGGATTAGCATTTGATCCATCACATATGATTTGGCAGTTTATGAATCCTTATGAGAACATAATCAAATATAGAAGTAAGATATTCCATTTCCATGGAAAAGACACAGAAATACTATATGATAATCTTAAAAAAGTTGGTATCCTACATAATATTACTGAAGAGACTAATTTTTTTGGACATCAATGGTGGAGACATCGTTTAGTTGGTCTTGGAGATATTGATTGGAATAAAATGGTAGATAACCTATATGAAATCGGTTACGAAGGTACAATAAGTATTGAACATGAAGACCCAGTGTGGGAAGGAACTCTTGATAAAGTTGAAAAAGGATTAATACGAGCTAAGAACCATATTGAAAGGTTCATTGAAGGTTAATTAAGGAGGAAAATCATATGAAATTAGGTTGTCATGCTGTATTATTCAAAGAAAGAATAAAAGAAGACACAGAAAATACAATAAAATTATTATCAAGTACAGGTTTTAAGGGTTCAGAAATCGGATCAAGATTTTTTGGCACTGATGATAAAGAGTATCTACTTAATATATTAGATAGATATAACTACCAAGTAACTGGTATGCATATTGGTTCGCCATTAGAAGAATGGGACATTAATAGTGAAGAAACAACTAATAAAATACTTAAGGTAGCTATGTTTGTTAAAGATATGCCTAATAAAAATGTAATAATGTCAACAAAAAGATTTTTAGGTTCAGAGGAACAGCTTATAAGAGCGGCTAAAAATATCAATAACGCAGCAATAAAATGCCAAGAAATGGGAGTTAAGTTAAATCTTCATAACCATTTATGGGAATTTGAAGATGATGGATACATTTTTAATACCTTAGTAGAATATGCTCCTAATCTGAATCTTGGTCTGGATCTAGGATGGGTCTATGCTTCTGGATTTGATCCAATAGAAGTTGTAGAGACTTATGCTGATAGAATAAGTTATGTTCATCTAAGGGATATTAATGAAAACAATGAATTTGTTGATTTGGGAGAAGGAATAATTGATTTTAATAACTTGTTGAAAGTACTTAGAAATTCATTAGGTGAAGATGGCTGGGCTGTAGTTGAATACGAACATGGGGAACAGGACATTAATAGATATATAAGAGCTTATAATTTTCTGGAAAAACATATGTAATATACTATAAGGGGTGATTTTATGGGTAAACTGAAGATTGCAATTATAGGTTGTGGAAGAATATCCGTTGTCTATAAAGAAGCATTCAAAAACTTAAGTGACAGGATTGAAGTTAGATTTGCAGTTGATAAAGTATTTGACAGAGCTGAAAGTTTTGCTAAGAATTATGAACAATGCTCTTACTCCAATAGAATAGAAGACCTTCTAGAAGAAGATCTTGATGTTGTTCATATCTGTACTCCTCATTTCTTGCATAAAGAACAGATAATTAAATGTCTAGATAAAGGAATCAATGTTCTTACAGAAAAACCTTTGGCAATAACTCTACAAGATGCAGATGAAATTATTGAAGCGGCAAATAGCTCAGGGAAAAAATTTGGAGTTATATTCCAAAACAGATATATAGAAGGTGTTGTCAAGGCTAAAAAGTTAATAGACAGCGGGGAAATGGGTAAAGTATTAGGAGCTTGTTCATCACTTACATGGTGGCGTCCACCTTCTTACTATGAATGTGATTGGAAAGGAAGTTGGGAAAAAGAAGGCGGCGGTGTATTAATAGACCAAGCCATTCATAGTATCGATTTAGTGCAACACATGGTTGGTAGCAAGGTTAAATGGATAAAAGGTCAGATAGATAACAGAGTGTTGAAGAGTGTTGAAGTTGAGGATGTTGCAAGTGCAGCCATAGGTTTTGAAAATGGCTGTATATATTCACTCTTTGCTACTAACTACTATACTAAGAGTTCTCCTATCCAAATAGAGATAATGTGTGAAAAGGGAATGATTAATATAAAAGGATTTGATGTTACTATAGAAAAAGATGGTGAAATAACTACTATAGAGCACAATGATAAAATTGAGTCAGGTGGACAAGGATATTGGGGAATATATCATTATTATCAAATAAAGGAGTTTTATGATAATGTTATAGAAGATACACCTGTCAAGGTTACAGGATACGAAGGTAAGAAAGCTCTGGAAATTGTATTAGGTGTTTATGAATCATCTAAGCAGTCTAAAAGATTAGAGATCAATAATTAAAAAATTATAAGCTGAGAATAGGAACTTATCTGTTCTTGGCTTTTCTGTCGTCTAAAAGTATCCTTAAAGGTACATATCAAAATAAATTCCAATTGAATTATATTTTCGCTATATATTATTTTATTATATAAAAACATTATAATGCAATAATGTAATTTTTTTCACTTCATACCTTACTTTTACTCTAATAAATAAAAAATCACATGTTTATCCAACATAATAAAATCACAAAGTAAATGAAAATACTAATCCCCCAGCTATGCTGGGGCGAATAGAGTAAGCGGTAGTGTTAAGTATGTTATTAAAAAGCCTCCTATGGTAAGATGATACTGGTGTCGCAAGCCAATATCAAATAGGAGGCGGTCCTAATGGACAGTTCAAGTTTATCACACACTAGATGGAAATGCCAATATCATATCGTATTTATTCCAAAGTACAGACGTAAAGTGCTATATGGACAAATAAGAGCAGATGTAAGAGAGATATTAAAGAGATTATGCGAAT
>NZ_BTPT01000067.1:0-33036 GCF_054408565.1 Vallitalea sediminicola | reverse complement strand
AAAATATATTACTAGACAGCTTAATTTTTATAAATCCATACACACAATGTAATTCTTCTATACAAAATTATCCATACCTATTTTACTGAGTTTTTCTCCACAATAAAATTTCAGATGGTATAGTATATCTTTCTTATCATTCACATAAACAACCCTATTAGAAATCATCATCTTGCTGTCATCTTTTAATTGTAATATGTCTTTTTCTTCTCCAACAGCTTTTACAATCTCTAGATCCATATCCATCTTAGTTACAGATACTTTTAATTCTTCAAATAAGTAATGAGATATTCCATTTTCAAAATCAAAATCCTTGAAGAAATTCTCTTCCTCATATACAAAATGGAATACTTCAAGTCCAATAGGTCGCCCATCCATTATTCTAAGCCTTTTTACGAACAAACATTTTTTGTTTTCTTTTATCCCTGTTTTTTCAGCTAAATCAGTATCTACTATAAGTTCTTTTTTATCTAGTATCTTAGTACTTATGTTTAATCCTCTCATTTTAATAAAATAAGTTAGACTAACAAATGGTTCAATAGAAATTCCTACTTCTCTTTGGGCAACAAATGTTCCAATTCCTTTTTTTATATATAAATAGCCTTCGTCAATAATCAACTTAATAGCTTCTCTTACTGTTCCACGTCCTGAATGATATTCTTCCATTAGTTTTAGTTCTGATGGAATTTTTTCATTTTCTTTCCAAATTCCCAATCGTATTTTTCTAATAATGTCTTCTTTTATTTGAATATATACTGGTAATGCCGGATTATACTGCATACTTATCCTCCTATCTTTGGTATTTATAATTACTCTACTAATAATATTATCATAAAATAGTATTGGATGTCTAATTTTAAATTTAATAAATGTAATGGTAAACGGTCGTGTAGGTAGTATAGGGGAATATTACAATGTATAGTACTATAATAAAGGGGCTGTCTCACAATATATTTTAGATGATGTCAACTCAGTAATATGGCTTATGTTAAGCTCTATTTTACTAAAGCTGATTACCTAAAAAATGCTTGTTAGACAACCCCTTTATGTAAACTCAATATATAAGTTTAGGTAATACTTACCTTTAATTTACTAGTTTACTGATTGAACTTCTTTAATTTCAGGTATTTGCTCTTTTAATGCTTTTTCAATAAAATTCTTAACAGTTAATTGTGAGAATGGACATCCTTTACATGAGCCTTGTAATTCAACTCTTACTATACCATCATCTGTTACTTCAACTAATTTTACATCCCCACCATCACTTTGTAATCCTGGGCGTACTTGGTCTAATACTTGTTCTACTTTATCTTTCATAATTAAATCTCCTCTAGTTTACATTTTTTGGTCAAACCAATTATGTTTATAATAACTCATGTATTTAGTTTTAGTCAACCTATATATAAATTATACAAAATTTGAAATAATTAAATTTTATTTGACTATTTTATCATTATTATCCTTATAAAGTAACGGAAATATTTTCTTATCCAATTTATAATTATATGCGATAATCCCCACTATAACAGCTCCCACACACGTAACTACTGTAAAAGCTACAGAATATGAAAAAGCATCAATAAGCCATCCCATCAATACACGTCCTCCAACAGCTCCAATAAAAGCACCAATATTACGATAACTATTAATTCTTCCTCTATGGGAAGCAGGAATCCTTCTGCTTAGGTAAGGTGAAGCTCCTAACATATTAATGACTTCCCCTATAGTAAAAGCAAACATCATTATAAAAAACAAAGGATATGCAGGTGAATCTCTTATAATAAGAAAACTGAATGAGTATAAAAATACACCTATAATTACTTTCTGTAATTCATGTAATGATTTTAATAACCATGTCATGATTGGGGTGAAAATTATTACAATCAATCCATTAAAACTTGATATGAATCCGAAGTATTTTCCTCCATTTTCTAGAAATAAAGTTTCCATATATAGTGGTACCGAAAAACTCCATTGTTCATATATAAAAGCAGCAAAGATAAATACTATCAATTGTATTAATACAGATTTTCGTTGTTTCAAAATTGATAATGAAGTTACCTTTTCATCTTCGTCATTCTCATATTCATTTTTTTCTTCTTCTTTGATATCTTGTACATTTATTGTCTTCACAAAAACAATAATCAAGATTGTAGATGTCAATGTTGTTAAACCATCAATAACAAATGCTAGGCTAAGATAATTTTCGAATAAGAATCCTCCTATAGCAGCACCCACCATAAATCCTAGATTATGCCCTAAATAAGATAAAGAATATACTTTTTCTCTTTCTTGTGGTTTGGATACATCCGCTATCAAAGCTTCAAATGCTGGTCCTTCTATATTAGCGAAAACGCCTGCCAAAGCAAATAATATAGTCATTAAATTACCTGGTTCTACAAAAGCACAAGATATAAAAAATGTTACACTGATCAAGTCAAATATGATTATTAATTTTTTTCGATTATACTTATCCGCAAGTTTACCACCTATTATATTAGCTGGTACAAATAAAACTCCTATGCCTACTGAGATATATGATATTGTTAATGCAGAATATCCTATTTTTCTACTTAATATAAGTGTTAATAAAGGCCAAATGAAAGCACCCATATTAGTTATGATTCTAGCATAAAATATAACATATGCTGATTTGGATAGACCTCTGTATTGAGAAAACATATTGAGTATCTTTTTAAACATGTAAATTCCTCCAGTAAATTATAATATAATCATTTTAATAAATGGAGTTAAACCCTAAGTCCATATAATGTCTAATTGTGTCTTTACTAACTTTAGTATGCTCTGCAAATTTCCCAATCTTCATTATATTACTTAATATTTAAACATACTAAAAATTATATCATATTTTTATATGTGTTTCATTACAATTATATTTTATATTTAGATAAAACATAAAATAATTCTATAATATGTAACGTCCTTTTAGTTATACTATGGATGATGATTAGCACAAATAAAAAATCCATGTTATTCTAAACGAATAGTCCATGGATTTTTTATTTCATCTATTACTTTTGTTCTAAATCTTTTCCACAATATGGACATTTAGAAAATCCTTTTTTAACGTATTTACCGCAATTAGAACATACATCAGCTAATTGGTGTCCACAGTTAGGACAAATATTATAATCTGATTCTAGTGTAGTACCGCAATCTATACATCTTGATTTCTTATTTTCATTGCTACGAACTACTAAATATATAATTAATCCAATAAGATTAGGCACATACATAACAATTAATGTCCACATCCATGGATTCATCTGTAGTCTCTTGGCATCTTTATATACCAATATACCTATACAGATTGGAATTAGTAAAACAAACAAACAAAACACTCCAACTATGATTGAAGGCATTATATCCTGTTCTGTTATTGCACCACTAGCAATTACAATTGTCGCCATACTTGCTATACCTAATAATATAAAAGAAGTGATAATCCAAAATATTGTTTTAAACTTATTATTATTCTCATTCATAAAATAACCTCCCTATAATTTTATAGACAGCCGTGATACTTCTTTAATGATTACATCTTTATAAATTAGAACTAATGCTAATATACTCACATTGATAGTCATTGTAACAGATAAAACAATGATCCATTGATATAGTTTAAGATTCAATCCAAGACCGATACCTAATATTGAAGCAAATGTTATAATAAAATTTATTGCTAGAGCAAATGCAGCAATCCAAGTAACAGCCCTATCCTTTTTCTCATTTTCAACTTGTATTTTGTTGTAAGTTATCTTAGATAAATTTTCTGGTACTGCTATTTCTTGCTTCCTTAATTTCATTAGCTCTCTATCAATATCTATCTCTTGTGTTTTCCTTGGTTCATGGTTCATCATCTCACCTCTAACTTCCCTTTTAATATTTTTTTAGCCTGATTTAATCTCGATTTTACAGTCCCTACAGGAATATTAAGTATAAAACTTATATCTTTTATAGTTTTTTCTTCAAAAAAATACAGAAAAATAACTACTTTATAATGTGGTTTTAGTTCTAGTACTAATTCTTTTAATTCATTAGAAATATCTTTCAATAAAAATTCTTCTTCTGGCAAAAGTCCTTCTGAGGGTATGGATGCTAATTCTTTATCCATTTTATCTGTTGTAAAATAAGTTTTCACTTTACTGGACCATCTTTTTTGCTTACGATACCAATCTTTATACGTATTTGATGCAATAGATAGTAACCAGTTTTTAAACAGATATTTGTCTGAATACAGTTTTATTTTTGAATAAGCTTTTAACCATGTTTCTTGGAAAAGATCTTTTCCTTCTTCTTGGGAACCAGTTAGATAGAAACAATATTTATATAGCATACCTTCATATTTTTTTATAAGTATTTCAAAATATTCACTATATCCATTCTTGCATCTTTCTATAATTATTTTTTCATCCAAGTCCTCACCTCTTTTGCTCTTATCGGCCTACATATATTATTACGAGTGAGATAATAAAAGGTTCGAAAAAAAATATATTTATAACAAATTTGATGGTGATGTAATGAAATATGCAACAATTACTGTTATATCAATAGTGATCCATATGACATTAAAAAGTATTACCACTATAGTTGAAACTATATTAGTTCTTATTTTAATTAAACGAATAATTGAAGAGATAACTCCAGCAATAGGTAAGATGTGCAAAACAATCAATATTACAGTCACTATCCCACCGCCATTAAACTCATCTATGGAAGCCAAACTATATATTATTATTATTGTACCTATAGTTGTAATTAAAAACGTGAATACCGGAAATAAACGACTCAAATAAACATCTTTCAACCTTTTCATATATATATACTTCTCCCTTCTATTATCTTAATAGTATAATATTAAAACCAACAAATTCATAGGGGTATATTAAAAGCATCCTTATGGATGCTCATTATTAATCTAAATCTGTAATTTTAACATCATTCCAAATTTCATTATTTACTTCTACTTTATAATCAGCTTTCCATTGTTCAACTTTTTCATTAAATGCTTGTTGCTTTAATTGTAGTATTGCGGAATCCTTAATACTCTGTTCCTTTTCTTTAACAGCTTCAACATCTTCCTTTGTGGGTTCAATAACTTCTTCTAATTTAATTATATGATATCCATATGCTGTTTCAACAATTCCACTTATTTTTCCTGGTTTCAAATTGAAAGCAACTTCTTCAAATTCTGGTATCATTTTACCTCTTGCAAAAGTATATTCTCCACCAATATCTTTAGAACCAGGATCTTGTGAATACTCTTTTGCTAATTCTGCAAAATCTTCTCCTGCCTTAGCTTTAGCTAATATTTTCTCAGCTTCTTTTTTAGCTTCTACCTTTTTATCTTCTGAAAAAGGTTGATTACTATCATCTACCGTTTTTACTAATATATGTCTTACTCTAACTTGTTTCGCATAATATTCGCAACCATTTTCTTGATAACCTTTATAATCTATACTTTGATCTAAGATTGAATTGAGTTCTTTTTCATCAACCTTATAGTTTTCCATTTCTTTATTAAATAACAATTCTACCAAAGTCTGGTTTTCCAATGTTTTTTTAACTATTTCTGAAGTTATACCATTTTTGCCTGTTCCTTCTTCATCATAGTTATTCATAAAATCACTTACTTGTTTATTGATATTTTCTTGTTGTTCGCTTGATACTTTCATACCCTTTTGTTTTGCCGTTAAAGCAACAATATTACTATCTTTAACTGAACTAAGTGCACTTTGTTTAGCTATCTGTGCCACTGTTTGTCCATTTTCAGATGTTTGTTCCCACACGTTAGGTCCAAAATATGATTCATATTGTACTTTTAATTGTGTTAAATATAAATTCATTTCACCGAGAGTAATTTTATTATCACCATCTATGGTAACTATCGTATCTTGGAAATTCTTTGTAGGTTGTGTAGATAACACAATTGTTTTTGTATCATTTTCCCATCCTACTGTTACACCTAGAGCATCACATAATGAACGAACTGGTAAATAAGTTCTTCCATTATATACAATTGGCTCTAGTTCAGTTCCATCTGTATCTTTTGCACTCAATTCTTCACCATCTAGAACTGTCTTGATCTCATAAGATATCTTAGCTGTTATATCCTTTACTAATCCACTAGCCGATACTCCTATAACAGTCCCTAATAAAAAAGTTGCAGTAACAAATCCTAATATAAAATGTTTAAAATTCTTCATTTCTTCCTCCTTTGTCCTAAGTAAATCATTACATATGTAAGTTATTCAACCTATTTATTTAGATTAATCATAAATATGGTTCAAATAATTCAAATAATAATATAATTATAATTTTATTTAATTATATTATTATAATGATATCAGATAATAAGATATGAGGCAATAAAAAAGTTATTCAATCAAAAATAATTTTTTCAGTCAGTAAAACAATCTTATCTGCTAATAAAAGGAGATATCTCATAATACATTTATTATACCATAAGCTATAAGATACGCTCTTGTTTAGCTCATTAGGATAATTATCAAATGTATTACGTACATCCCCTTTTATTGCTAGCTTTCTAGCAATTATTTAATTCAACTTATATAGAGTAAACTTTTTATTATGAGTATCTACCGAATTACTCCCTACCATTGCATAGAAATCTCCTGTCTCACTAACCAATTCACAATCTATATTATAATATCTTAACATTTCTTCACTTATTTCAAATTCTACAATAGATTCTTCCTGTGGTTCAAGTTCTATCTTTTTAAATCCTTTAAGTTCTTTTACTGGTCTTACAGTACTTCCAACTAAATCTCTTATATAAAATTGTACTGTTTCAATTCCTTTTCTAACTCCTACGTTCTTTACTGTAACAGAAGCAATTATTTTATCATCACTAGTCATTTTATTAGAACTTAGAGTAAAATCTTTATATTCAAACTTTGTATAACTTAGACCATATCCAAAAGGATAAAGCGGTTCATTGGGAATATCTATGAACTTAGATACATATCTTGTTTCTGAGGTATCAGCTAATTTTGGTCTTCCTGTATTATAACAATTATAATAAACCGGTATCTGACCTGTAGCATAAGGAAAACTCATTGCTAATCTTCCACATGGATTAAAGTCTCCATATAGTACTTCTGTAATGGCTGACCCACCCTCAGTTCCAGGAAACCAAGCTTCTATTATTGCAGGAGCTTTATCACTGAGATTTGTTATTTCCAGTGGACGACCGCTGAATAGTATAACTACAGTAGGTTTATTCAACTTCAATATTTCATCTGCAAGTTTTTCTTGTACTCCTGGCAACCCTATGTACGCTCTGCTTCCACCTTCGCCACTCATTTCTGAACTTTCTCCTAGAGCAAGCACAACAGCATCTGCCTCTTTTGCAATACTTACAGCTTCATCAAAACCTTCTTCATTGTAACCTTCAACCTGGCAACCTTTTGCATAGGATATTAGGTCATTTCCAACTCTGTTAATCATATTTTCTTTTAAAGTCATGATTTTTTCTTTTTTACCTTGCCATGACCAGCCTCCAAGCAAATCCTTACTGTCACCTTTTGGTCCAATGATAGCCACTTTTTTATTTTTAGTCAAAGGCAATACATTATCATTTTTCAATAGAACCAGTGATTCTCTTGCAACTTTTCTAACAGCATCTTTATGTTCATTACATGAATACATCTTATTTGCTTTTTCTGCATCTATACTTTTATATGGATTTTTGAATAGTCCCAGCTCTTTCTTCAACTCCAGTATACGAAGTACAGCTTCATCTATTAATTCTTCTCTTACGATTCCTTCTTCTACAAGTTTCTCTAGATTATTATTGTAACAAGAAGTCATCATTTCAATGTCTACCCCTGCTTCTATAGCTTTGTTTGCAACTTCTTTATCATCTGCTGCTACACCATGAACCAGTAGTTCTCCAACTGCACCCCAGTCAGAGATGACAACACCATCAAATTGAAAATCGTCTCTTAAAATATCTCTCATAAGATATTTATTACCCGTAGCAGGTACACCATGAATTGTATTGAAAGAAGTCATAATCATCTTAGCACCTTCATCTATAGATTCTTTATATGAAGGTAGGTAGTATTCTTTTAACTGTCTATCAGACAAATCTACTGTATTATATTCTCTTCCTGCTTCTATAGCACCGTAAGCTGCGAAATGCTTCACACATGAAGCTATATTATAATCAGAAGAGAAATCTCCTTGATACCCTTTTACAAAAGCTTTTCCAAATACACTATTAAGATAAGTATCCTCACCAGTAGACTCCATTACTCTACCCCATCTAGGATCTCTAACCAAATCCACCATAGGTGAAAAAGTTACATGAACCCCTGAAAGCGAGGCTTCCTTTGCAGATATTTGTCCACAAAGAACTGCATTTTGTGGATTCCACGAACATCCTATTGCAAGTGGTATAGGGAAAATAGTTCGGTATCCATGAATAATATCCGCCATAAACAATAAGGGAATTTTGGTTCTACTTTTATCTAGATATTTTTCTTGAATCCTACGAGCTTCTTCAGCATCTTTTATTCCTAAGACACTACCAGAAATCCATATCTTTTCCTCTGATATTCCTAGATCTTTTAAAGGTCCAGTAAGCTCACCTTCTGAATCTTTTATATAAAATGATGAAGCTAATTGTTGTAATTGTCCAATTTTTTCTGATAGAGAAAGTTCTTTCAATAGTTCATTTATATTAACTTCTTTATTCATTTTTGATTACACCTCACATGAAATAAATTATCACATTCATTATTAGCAACTTTCCCTGATGACAAGCTCTGATGAAAGACTTATCAGATTAGAAACCTTTTCTCCTTCTAATTTACTTATTAGACTATTGGCGGCCATTGTCCCAAGTCCAAAACATGGTCTATGTATAGTACTTAGATTAGGAGTAACATATTTACATAATTCTATATCATCAAATCCTATTATAGCCATTTGATCTGGAATACTGATTCCATATTCTTGAAAAGCACGCATTGCACCTATTGCCATTTCGTCATTACTAACAAAAAAAGCACTTGGCAACTGTTCAGAAGGGATATTGTTAAGGAACTCTCTGACAACTTGGTATCCACCTTCTTCTGTAAAATTAGATGTAAGACACCACTGTTTTGGAAAGTCCAAATTAAATTTGTCCATTGCATTTGTAAATCCTTTATAACGTGTATTGCTATCATAAGAATTATTTGGTCCTCCAAGGAAACCAATCTTTCTATGACCTTTTTCATAAAAATGATTAATTGCCTCATAAGCTCCTGATTCGTTATTAATCAAAATACTTGTTATATTTTTATTTTTTATTTCTCTATCTAAAACTACAATAGGGAAATTATCACCTGCTAGATCTTTTATCATATTATCACTTAGATATGAAGCCAATATTACTGCACCATCAACAAATCTTTCAGATAGTACTTTTGTGATTTCAGTTTTTTCCGAAAAACATTCTGAAGCAATAACTTCATAACCGTATTTTTTAGCTGCTTTACTTACACCATGAATGATTTCTTGATAGATTGGTCCAATAAACTCGTTTACGACTACTGCTATCATATGATTTCTTTTCATCTTCAAGCTTCTCGCAAACCCGCTAGGTTTATAGTCCAATTCTTTTACAGCAGCATATACTTTTTTCTTTGTTTCATCACTTATGCTTCTTGTTCCATTCAGCGCATAAGATACAGTTGATATTGAAACTCCAGCTAACTTTGCTACATCTTTTATTGTAGGCACTTTATCATCACCCTCTTCTATCCGTAGTTTTAACTTATTATATCATATTGAATTAATTTACCAAAACTAATACAACTTACTCAATATAAATATTAACAATACCTTCTTGTTTTAGAATATCTCCAAAAGTATTTTTGTTAATAGTAACTCCACCTTGACGATAGTTATTATTTATCATCCCTAAAGTCATTTCCTTATCATTTACAACAACCTTTGTTACTCTGCCCTCATCACCTTTTATATGATAAATCCATTTTACAGGTTTTCTCATATAATTATAATTCATAATCAATCCATCTAAATCCTTACTAAGTATAGGATCAATTATTACTGAATCAGATGTTATCCTTATACCAAGAATATTACTTATAATTTGATTAAGATATATCCCAGGTCCACTGGAATAAATACGCCAACCGCTTTTGACACCTATATCACCATTACGCAATTCATCAAAATTATCTTGATATATGTATCTATCATTAAACATTCCTTCAGAACTACTGAAATATGCGTTACTCTGTCTTATTTCTGCATTAGGTACTTTTTCTGTAATCAGAATTGGATTGATTTTCATCATTGCTTCCCATGCTTCTTTTTCAAGTCCTAATTTTGCTACAGCTTCTATATATCTGATATGAGCGTGGATATAATTAAGACTTATTTCTCTACCCACATTAGAGGCTTGCTCAGCTCTCTTAAAATATTCAATAACTCCACCTTTGTAACGTGCAGGACGATTCATAAGCCTTACACCGTCAGTACAATTAAGGTGTTCATCTATAATTTTTACATTCATATCAGCTTGCTCTTTTGACACTAATTCAGAAATAATACTTCTTGTCATAGGTAACAACCTATATTTAATACCTGTTTTATTATCTTCTGGATGCAGCATATAATCCATATCCTTATCATTTTCAAAATACGCAAATCCAGCAATAATCTTATCTTTTATCAATAAATCATTAAAATCTTCATTGATTAACTCTGATAGTTCAATAAGCTCTTTTGACCAGTTTTTATCTATATCATCAAGAACTTCTCCAAGTTGTTTCATTACCTGATATGTAAGCGCCACAGTCCATGAACTTACTAATTTTTCTTTTAATTCTTCACTAGCAGGTTGAAGTGTATCGTCCCAATCCCCTCCAGCATAAGAAATCAAAGTTGTATTATACATGAAACGTTTTTTTATAGTGTCTACTGCAAGTTTCATATGTCTTAATAGAGTTTCTTTTTCATGAGTAATAGTTCCATCTATATTTCTGAAACCTATTGTTTCATTAAGAATATCAGTATCACCTGTAACTCTTATATAATCTCCAACTACTTTCAATGGCCAAAGAACAACGTCTCCATGACAATCTTCCTGCTGCATATGATATTCATCAATCATAAACCATTGGGGCCATTCTTTATTTTCTAAAAACTGATGTGAGAATATCTCAATTATTATATCTCTAATCACATCATAATGCTGTGTTGCCATAAAATATTCAATAGGTCCCTGACAAATATCTCTAGTTCCCCAAGCTGCCCCACCTGGTTGTTCTAGTCCGTGAGGTACAGCATAATGTACCATAGCATTATGAGTGTACCACCAGAAAATCTCATTAATCTTATTTAGGTCAGAGTTGTCTTTCCCTGGAAGGTCAAGGCTAAAACCACAAGTAAGTTTCTCATAAAATGCATCATACTTTTTCTTTTCTTCATCAAAACTATAATCAAATATTTTATCTTCTCTATATCCAAGATTACCTGATATAATTAGTTGTATATAAGATGCAGGCTGTATTTTAAGAGTTAGTAACGTACCATTACGTATTTCATCATCTTCAAAAAATGTATTATCCTGCATAACTGACATTTGTGAACCATTCAATCTAATAGTATAATGAAGATTGTCATAAATTTCTGCTGACAGACTACTTGAATCTGGGCTGAGTATTACTTTGTTATTAGATATCTTGGCTACACATTCATTTTGAAATTCATGCTCACCCATGACTAATTGATTGGTAATAAGCATATCGTAAGATTTTCCCTGTTCCGATTTAACCTCTAAAATAATATCTGAACAATCAGTAGCCGCATAATTTGTAACAATCAACATGTCTTCATCTATTTTATAAAACCATCTAGCATAGTTTTGTCCCATTTCATAAGCAGCTGGTAGGGTTAAAATATGATACTCTCCATTATTTTTTATATAAATTCGCTGTCCTGAATTTTTTTGTATATTAAGTGTGCCCCTTGTTTGAGATAGCATCTTATTAAGAGATGTATTGCCTACAACTAGCTGTGAATTAAAAACTCCATACATATAATTGGTTGAAGTTATAATCTCTTTGCTTATTTTTTTCTCATCTATAGCATTTGCAATAATATGTCCACTTGGTCTTTCTTCTAGTATCTCTTTTTCTTGCAAAACAACATGTCTATGCCCATGAGTAAAAAATGATAATAATTTGCTGCCTACTTTTTCTTCTAAGGTTCGTGTTGGAAAAAATCCATCTATTTCTTCATTACTAAGGGGATTACTGTATAATGGTTTTCCAATTTTTTTAGCTAAACTTACTTTTGATATTGGAATGAAACTATCTTCCATGATTTTCTCTACATACTTCCATGCATATTCTTTTTCTTCATTGAATTCTATGCTATCGACTGCTTTTTTAAAATCTTCCTTAAAAACTCCATAGAATCCAAATCTTTTTTGGCTGTCCAATGTTATTTTTTCTGTCTGTAGTGCTATATAGCTTAATTCGTATTGATAATTCTCATTTACTAGATTTCCTATCAAAGCTTCTTCTTTATTAGTTTTTTTGTATGTCTTTCCAAAAAATTGTGTTGCATCTGTAGAATATCCTACAGTTTTTATATCTTTACTTCCCTGCTGAATATATGGATAACCACAAGATTGTTTTTGATTCTGTCTTGAACTTACTACATAGCCAAATTTCCCATCTAATACTTTATGGTCAATATATTGACTTATATAAAGTTCATTTGCTAATACTCCGCCTTTATCTGCAATACTTATATCTTGTCCATATATTATATCTACTGTTTCATTATTTCCATCCAAAACAATATCGTAACACCATAAATTCTCATCAACTAAAGTAAGTGTTATTTTGTATGATATTCCTTCTATATTACCTTCCCATCTGACACTTTCATCATTATAGGAAAACAAACTATCAGAATTTATCCCTAACAATTTATATTTTTCAATCTTTGTATCTTTGTAAATACGAAGATATATATTATTTATAGAACCGTAGATAGGATCTCCTATCATCTGGTTAATCATTATTTCATTATTTCTAATCTCTCTTAAATCTCCTGTATCTAAAAAAGTAAATTGTGTACTATCTTTTTTAATACTTATAAGATTATTTTCTTGTCTTAATCTCAATATGTGCATCCTCCTATTTTATTCCTGAAGTAACAAATCCTTCCATGATGTGTTTCTGGAATATGCAAAAAATAATCATTATAGGTACTACCATTATTGAAGCACCTGCCATCTGTAAAGCGAAGTTGGTTACATTTTGTCCTTTCAATAAGGATAACCCTACTGATAATGTATAGAATTTCTCGTCATTCGCAATTATTAACGGCCATAAAAAATTATTCCATCCTGCTATAAATGTTAATATTCCTTGTACAGCTAATATTGGTTTTGATATAGGTATAATCAATTTAAAAAATATATAATATTCTCCCGCACCATCTATCCTGGCAGCTTCCATAAGTTCATTAGGAACTCCTCCCATAAACTGTTTAAAGAGAAATATATTGAATGCTCCCACAAGACCCGGAAGTACAATACCTAACATAGTATTAATTAATCCCATTTTATTAAGTATCAGATAAACTGGAATCATCGTAACTTGTGAAGGAATCATCATAGTTGCAAGTACCATGTAGAATAAGAATTTCTTACCAGGAAACTTGAATTTACCAAAAGCATATCCTGCCATAGCATTAAATAATAGTCCAATAAAGAAAATAGCAACTACTATTAAAGTATTTTTCAAGTAAACCAAGAAATTCAATTCTTCAAATAGTTTCCTGTAATTCTCTAAAGTCGGTACTTTCGGAAACAATGTTGGCGGAATAAGCATCGCTTCATTTACATTCTTGAATGAAGAGAATATCATCCATATGAATGGTGTTATCATTAAGATACCGCCTATAGCAAGTAATATTATTACAATAATTTTATCAATTCTAATCCTATCTCTTTTCATTTTTTTCACCTCAGTCATCCTAGTTTTATTCCCATGCATCTTGCTTGTTCATTCTAAATTGAATAAGCGTTACTATAATAATAATTACAAACAATACAAACGAACCTGCTGCTGCGTATCCAAATTGACTTTGTTTAAATCCATTTTGATAGATGAATAATGCCATTGAATTAGTATGTCCCAAAGGTCCTCCACTTGTCATAACCATTGGTTCTTCAAAAAATTGTATCCAACCTATTAGAGTCGTTATAGTAACAAAGAATGTAGAAAATCTTAACTGAGGTAATGTGATATAACGTAAAGTCTGGAATTTTTTAGCTCCATCAATTTTAGCTGCTTCATAATATGATTTTGGTATCCCCTTCAATGCAGCTAAAAATATCAACATATTTATTCCTATGGCTTTCCACACAGCTAAAATGATAAGTGATATTTTTGCAAGCGTTGGATCTTGTAGCCAGCGAAGTCCCTCTAATCCTAATCCATTCAAGATATTATTCAAGAGACCATAATTCGTGTTATATAAGAATCCCCAAACAACAGCTACCGCAACAATATTCGTAACGGCTGGGGCATAGTATACTACTCTGAAAAAAGAAAAAATCTTTTCTGTACCATAATTTATCAAAAGTGCTGAAGTAAGCGATAAGAAAACAACAAAAGGTACACCGATGGCAACATAAAATATTGTATTACGTATAGCTTGATGAAAGTCAGCATCTTTCAATAATTCAATATAGTTTTCAATTCCTATAAAATCAATGTTATTAAAATTAGCTAATCCTTTAATATTCATATCTGTAAAACTTATTCCTACGGAAACAAAAATCGGAACAATGGAAAACAAAAAAAGTAATATTATAGCTGGGGCGATGAATAGGTATGGATATTTATATTTATTTAATTTACTCATGAAATTTTTCATTTAGTCACCTGATTTCTAATTAAAATGCCCCATAAGTTCAGAAATTTTATCCTAAATCTTCTGGGGCTTATTTTATGTATAAGTAATTAAATTCTTAATTACTTATCAAGCATCTTTTCAACTGTCTTATTCAATTCATCTAATTCTGTTTTAATATCAGCGCCGCCAATACTAATTTCTTCAAGGCTTTTCTTAACTTCCATAGCAATAGATTCCCACTCTGGAATAAAAGGTGCTATTTTTGAGTTTTTCATTTGTTCTCCAAATGCACTGAAAAATGGATCGCTTACAAGACTTTCATCATTCCATGCTTCAGTTCTTGCTGGTAAACATTTTGCTATATCAAACCATTTTACTTGTGTTTCAACTTCCGTCATATAAGAAATGAATTTTAGAGCTGCTTCTTCATTCTTAGTATTATCAAAAACAACAAGGTTAGAACCACCTACTGAAGATATATTGTTTTCCTTAGCTGGAACAGTTCTAACAGCCCATTTTCCATCTATTTCAGGAACTTGATTTTTAATAATATTTATCATCCATGGTCCACTTACAAACATAGGTTTAATTCCATCTTTGAATGCTTGAATTAAATCCATATCGTCTTGTACTGGTGCAAGTCCTTCTTCAAAGAAACTATTAAGATATTGTATTGTCTCTACAAATTCAGGTTCATTAAATAATGGCTTACCATCTTCTATTATTTCTGAACCATTCTGCCAACCGTAAGGAATTGAGAATACTTGGTCAGCTAAGTCAAAACTTATTCCGTAGTACTCATCTCCTCTTGCAGATAATTTAGTAGCTGCATCTTTTAATTCATCCCATGTATTTGGTCCTTCATCATAACCTATTTCGCTTAGTAAATCAGTTCTATAGAACATAGCACGTGTATCAACATACCAAGGAATACCGATATATTTACCATCAAATTCTGTAGTACCTATTGAACTCTCAAAATAATTCTTAGGGTCTATATTAGGATACTGATCAATAAATGGTGTTAAATCTTTTAATACTCCAGCTTCTGCAAATTCTGGAATCCATGTTGTACCTAATTGAACAACATCTGGTCCTTTGCCTGAAGCAACAGCCATTAACAATTTGTCATGTGCCTGATCCCAAGGGATAGCTTGAACCACCATATCAATATCAGGGTTTTTTGTTTCAAAATCAGCTTCGATTTCTGATAATAATTTTGCTTCCTCACCCATACCCCATATATTTAAAGTGACTTTTTCATCTGTTGCACCTTCTGTGTTCGAGTCATTTTCTTTTGGAGTCTTATCATCATTGGAACCGCACCCTACAAAAAGTGATACAGTCAATACTAAACTGAGAACTCCTACTAAAAATTTCTTACTCATAATTATTTCCTCCTTTTTCTTATTAATTCTTTTTCGAAACGTTTAAACTGTTAGCTAAAAATTTTTAATTAGCTTGTTAGTATAATAACATCATAATATATTTTTTTCAAGTGTATTTTTATTAATTTGTATATTTTTTTTATTTTAACAAGGTTAAAATTGTTATATTTTCCACTCTTTCTATATTTTATCTTGAACAATATTTTATTTAAATCCTCATAATTATTCGATACGTTTCACCTTTATATGCTTTTTTATATCTATTTCGAATTCTTTTTTATCGTACAATGTTTTATTCTTTTATCTCCTATTATACCTCATACTGTTAATTTTATTCCAACAAAAAGATTACTCAACAGCTGAATCAAAATAAAAATTCACCGAAATCAATTAATGGATTCCAGTGAATTTTTTTACCTATTCAAATAAACTGTTATAGTTTATCACTATTGTTATATATACTCATCAACTTCCTATAATTACTAATTAGAATGCATGTGGACGTTTATCATCTTCAATCAATTGATCTATTTCTGTTAGTAATAAAGGTAACTCAACCAATGTGTTAATAACGAAATCAGCTCCAGCTTTAAGGTAATCTTTTTTAACAGTATTCATTTTTTTAATTTTTTCAAGCTCTTCAAGTTCTTCATACTCTTTGTTGGATAGTCCCATCTGTGAGCTTCCAACTATAACGCCTACTGACCATACACCAGCATTGACCCCTTCATTGATATCAGCTATTGTATCACCTATCTTAACAACTTTCCACGGTGCTGATAATTTTAATATCTCCATATTTCTAAATATCATATATGGATATGGTCTTCCTAGAGCTTTTGTTGAATCAGGGGTCACCCAATTATCCGGACTATATCCTTTGTCCTTTGCTCCTTTTACAACAGTTTGCATCATAGTGTCTGTATATCCAGTTGTCGAACCTATTTTCAGACCCATTCTCCTAATTACATTAATTGTTTCAACTACTCCTGGAATAGGATCAGTATATTGGTCTAGTGAAGCCATTAGCATAGGCTCAAAATCTCTATATAACATATCAACAATATCAACATCCGCTTCATTAAAATCATGCCCGAACTTTTCTTTCCACGCGCTGCTTATTCTAGGCATTTCAAGCATTGTTTTTATATGGTCTCTCTTAAGCATTCCCATTGGTTTTCTTGCTTCTGCTGTCGTTACTTCAACACCCACATTCTTAAATATTTCTAAAAAAACATTTACAGGTGCAAAACACCCAAAATCAACTGTAGTCCCAGCCCAGTCCAAAATAATACCTTCAACATGATTAAGCATAATTATCCCTCCATATATTCTTCAATTATTTTACATAGTCTTTTAATATCTAATGGATATATTTCTCCTATATTACCAATCCTGAAGGTTTCTTCATTGGTAAGTTTTCCTGGATATAGTACGAAACCTCGTTCTTTTACATACTCATAAAAATCATTAAATTCAAACCCACTGCTTGGAAACAGAAAAGTCGTTATTATAGGCGACTGTAATCCTTCTTCTATATACGATTTTATTCCAATATTTCCTAGCCTGTTTCTCAGAATCTGGTTATTTTTACAGTAACGAGAATACCTAGCCTCAATACCTCCTTCTTCAATCAACTCATCTAAAGCTTTTGAAAAGGCAGCAACAACATGAGTAGGCGAAGTATAACGCCACTTGCCATCTTTATTCATTATAAACCATTGATCATATAAATCTAGTGCTAGACTGGTAGAATTATCTTTTGTAGCCGTTAACCTATCTGTCTTAGCTATAACAAATGAAAATCCCGGAACGCCTTGTATACATTTATTAGCACTACTAATTATAAAATCAATTCCCAAGTTGTCCACATCAATAGGAATTCCCCCAAAGCTACTCATCGCATCTACTATAAAAATCTTGTTATAGTCTTTACATAATTTTGCTACTCCATCAAGGGGGTTCAATATACCAGTAGTTGTTTCACAATGAACCATAGCTATATGAGTTATTTTAGGGTCATTGTCTAGAATATCTTTAATACTAATTGTATGTGGTACGATGTTACAATCTGTTCTATAGACTTCAAAATCCATTTTCATCTTTTCAGCCATAGAAACCATTCTTTCACCATAAGCACCGTTAACAATAAATAAGCATTTATCATCTTTATCTATAGCACTATTAAGTGTTGCTTCTACTCCAAATGAGCCGCTTCCCTGTATCAATACTGATGTATATTTTTCTTTTGTGACCTTTGCAATTTCAAGTAATTGCTTTCTTATCTTTTGTGTTATCATTTTGTATTCATCGTCCCAAGTACATCTATCTATCATCATTTCATTTTTAACTGTCTCTGAAGTAGTTAATGGACCTGGTGTCAATAATTTATATGTATTCATTATATAATTTCAACTCCTTAATCAATTATTGTGCTTGTTTATAAAATTCTTGATGTTGTTTTAAAAGGTTAACTGTTAATGGTGCATTGAATTCTTTTGGATTACCCGGTTTGTTAAGTTCATCTATACTTTCGCCTTCATACAAAGCCACAGGATAATATTCTAACAATTCGGTACGCGCTTCTTTTATAATTACTTGTGCCATTTTCATTGCTAATTCTTCTTGTTTTTCATTTCCTTTTTTAACAACAGCAACAGCTTCTGTCAAAGAAAAATTACCTTCTATAGGATCAATGAATTTGATTGGTTTACCATCAACATTATCTTGTACTGCTTGATGCCTTAATCCAAATCCAGCCCCAACTTCACCTACTCTAACTTTTTTAATTGGACCTGAACCTGAACTCTCTATATGAGCACCACAATTTTCAACTAAATCCTTTGTTATATTCAGTCCTTCATCTTCACCATATTCATTAATAATAGCCTGTATCATTAACCATGCTGTTGATGAATCTATAATACTTGGAATAGATACCAAATCTTTGTACTCAGGTAATGTTAGATCCTTTATTGACTTTGGTAATGGTAACTTATTATCATTAATCACTTCTGTGTTAACGAATATAGCTCCTGTATTAGCAAGAATTGGTGTGTAGTATGCAGGATAGGATAGTAATGCATCTGTATCGAATGTTAGATCAAGAAACATCTTATGTTCTTTTTGGGCACTTTCTATAAAGTATGAACTCATAGTTATAAGATCAGCCTCTATACTACTACCTTCAGCCATTAACTTACCTCCAAGTTCTGAAGTTCCCATTCCTTGCAAAATATACTCATCTTCAAAACCAGAATCATTTAGCGCTGTTTTCATGGCTTCCATTGCTTCTTCATCTGCATTTGTGTAGATAACAATTTGCTTTGCACTTTTTTGACAACCAGTTATAACTAAAACTAATGTCAATACTAAGGTAAAACTAATTATTCTAAACTTATTCTTCATTTTCTTATACTCCTTTTTTAGTTTTATAAAGCTCCAACTGACTGGTTAGATATTTATCTTCAAAAATCTTACTTAATATTTTGAATACTATATTGGTTAAAAATATTAATATGGATAATATAAATACTTCATTAAAATTAGCATAATGCTGTAATTCTTTAATTTTACTTGTTAATAAAGATGTTTTAGCTGTAACTAAGAATATGATTGCACTTATAGTAATCATTGAATTAATGAAGAAATAAGAAATCATTTCTATAATTGTTGTTATTGAATTAGGTATAATGACTCTTACAATTGTCTTGAACCAAGTATCTCCCATTAATTCTCCTGTAACTTCCCATGCTGGATTCATCTTACTTAATGCATTTTTAGCCATTAGATAAGGTGTAGTATAGAAATGTATCACATTACAAAATATTATTATTACAAAAGTCCCTTTGAAATCACTTTTATTAAATAAAAATAGATAAGCTAATCCAAGTACCATTCCAGGTATGCTGTTAGTAACTATTGCTACAAAATCAATAGTACTTTTAAGTCTTTTCTTCAATCCTGTCCGAGTGTTGATGATTGCACTTCCATATGTGATTAATGTACCTAATAGAGCTGTAGCCCCTGATACTATTAATGAGTTCTTATACACATTAAGAACAGCATGTGATAATAATGTCTTAGTAAAATATTTTGTTGTAAATTTCATGTCATATGGGTAGTTTTCTACAAAAGGTGTTATAAACATTACCAAAAATACTGATAGAATACTTAGCACCACCAATATTGAAAATCCAGTAAATGTAACATCTCTTCTTTTATTTTTAATTAATTGAGCTTTAGTAATTTTGTCATAATGGAAATCGAATCTATCCAAATATTTCAATAACACAACTCCTATTATTGCCGGAACAAGCATGATTACTGCTATCACAGAACCCTTGTTAAAGTCAGGTATAGAACCTAACATTACTTGATATAAACGAGTGGATATTACTTTATATGTACCTCCTACAGAAGCAGGTATCCCAAAATCGGTAAAACTCAGTACAAAGGATAATAAGAATGCTCCTCCTATAGTGCCTATCAAAGGTCTTATGATAGTATTAAGAAATCCTCTAAAAAAGTTATCTTTCATTAGTTTTGAAACTACAATAAATTTTTTATCAATATATCCAAATGAGTTATTAATAAGTAAAAATGTCATTGGTAGGGTGTATATTATGTATCCTATCAATAAACCATTAAATCCATATATTTTAATTATTTCTCTACCAAATAGCTTTGTCAGCAATCCTTGTTTACCAAAGGAATAAATGATTGCGAACCCATATGTTATTGTAGGCAATAACATAGGAATCAAAGTACCCATGTGTATTATCCTCTTAACATTTTTTGAGATACCGGTACAATTTACTCCATATGCCAATATAAAAGCTAAGGAAGTAGTTATTACAGCTGTTAGGAGAGATATTTTAATACTATTACAAATAGCTGTAATAATATCTTTGTCTTTTAATATGCTAGTATAATTTTCTAATATACTACCTTGATTACCTCTTAATGAATTAACAAACAGTCTTCCCAAGGGCAAAATCAAAAACATGGCAATAAATATAGCAAAAAAAATATATATTATAGTTGCTTGTCGTTTATTTCTATGCATAGCGTTCTCCAAATAGATTGTAGATATTATCCTTCTTGATTCTTAATTGTTTTAGAATGAATTCTTCTACAAAACTATTATGTGGCTTTTCTATAACTTCTCTTGGTGTGCTGTATTGTGCAACGCTACCATCATTAATAATGAGAACTTTATCAGACATTGTTAGTGCTTCTTCTGGGTCATGAGTAACGATAATAGTTGTGAGATTATACTGTTTGGTAATTAACTTGATTCTTTCTTTTATTGTCTCCTTTATAACACCATCCAAAGCACTTAGGGGCTCATCAAGAAGTAATATCCTTGGTTTAGTAACCAATGTTCTGGCTAAAGCGACTCTTTGTTTTTGTCCTCCTGATAATTGATCTATCCTTTTTTTAAGATGGGGTGCTAACTCTAAGGTATCTATTATTCCATTTAGTTCATCTTTACTAACAAAATTAGAACTATTCTTCAAGCTGTAAATGATATTTTTGTAAGCATTGAGATTAGGAAACAACACATAGTCTTGGAATACAATATTGAATCCTCGTTCTTTCATAGGTTGATTACTTACATCTACATCATCAAAAATGATTTTTCCATTATCCATAGGAACCAATCCTAAAATTATATTAAGCAAAGTAGTTTTACCACTTCCACTTGGTCCTAACATTGATACAATTGAGCCTTTTTCTATTTTCAGACTTATACCATCTAATATAGTTTTATCATCGAATTTCTTTTTAATATCTATTAATTCTAACACTTCACTTACCTCCAAACTTCAACTCTTATTTTAATACAATCATACACCTGGAAAGTAAAATCCATATTAAGCCAAAGTAAAAAATGAATAAATTATCATTATATGTTTGTTATTTTTATACCATTTTATGACCAACTTATTCATCTTATATTAATATATCATTGTTTTTTCTTGATAATTCTTGCAATTCATGTTATATATACTTTAGAGAAATAATACTAAAATTGGCAGGATTGATTATATGTTACCCAGCGAAAGAAGAAATAAAATAATAGAACTATTAAGAAGTAAAGAAGTTGTCACCATTACTGAGTTTATGGAATCTTTTAATATATCCATAGAAACTGTAAGACGTGATTTGAACTTGTTGGAGAAACAAGGAAAGATACAAAAAGTATATGGGGGAGCTAAATTAAAAGAAAATTCTAATTATGAAACAGCTATAGAGAACAGAATGATTAACCGATTAGCTGACAAACAAAATATCGGCAGGAAATGTGTAGAACTCATCAATGATAATGACTGTATATTTATTGATAGCGGTTCAACAACTTATCAGATTGCTAAATACCTCGATTCCAAGAAAAATCTTACTATCGTTACTAATTCAATACATGTTGTTAATGAACTCCTGTCTACTGACTATGAGATAATTATTATAGGAGGCAGAATACGTCACAGCGAATGCTCTGTTGTATCTTATGATTATATTTTTGATTTTTCTCAGTTGAATATCCAGAAAAGTTTTATATGCGCAAGTGGCATTACTATAGAAAATGGGATTTCTGATTTTAACATGCATGAAGCTTTAACCAGGAAAAGAATAATTGAACGCTCAAGAGAGATCTTTGTAGTTTCTGACAGTTCAAAGTTCGGTAAAGATGTTACCATCAATGTTGCTACCCTAGATCAAATTGATTGCATTGTGACTGATGACAACATTGATCAGCTGATGATTAAAAATCTAGCAGAAAAGGATATTAGAATAGTTCAAGCTAAAGCTTGATTAGCTTTAGCTTGAATTATAATTCGGGAAATTTCTAAATAAACTAAATCACTTCTAAAAACATTAGTAAAAGGATTCCGCAAAATACGAATCCGCTTACTGTCAACATATTTTTCTTCTCTTCTTTCTTAAAACTCTTTTTCATATGTATTGCAGATTTGTATATTAAAACGCTAAATAGTATGATGCTTATTATCTCAGTCAAATATATGTTAGTACCTCCAAAATCGTTATAATTATATATAACTTGACATATTTTAATTATAAAAATCTGAACTAATCCAATTATATTAGCATACCAAAAAACATTTAACTTTCTTTTGTATGTAGCGACTACTGTTATACTACAAATCAACATTATAACACAATATATAATTATACGATAATCTGGCGAACACACAAAGTCATATAGGGTTTTAGTATAATACGAAAATCCTTGATGAAATAAAAATGTTATAGCCAAAAATATTATGTTATATATGTTTAACCATATTATTGAGAATTCCAAAATCTTCTCTTGTATTTGATTATCTTTATAATCAATATTTTTTTTACTCCTATTTGATAAATATATTATTAACCAAAAACATAGTATACCAATCAATATAACATCTACACTTATTGAATTGATCAGAGATCCAAAATAACTTGGTTTCATTCTATACAAGAATTCCTCATCATTAAAGCTATTAAAAATATTAAAATCTTCTAAATCAATATTTTCTTTTAACTCTGCTTTTGAACTCTCAATTATTTCATTTATATTATTGTCATACCTTACCTGATAACTATATTCCCTATATCCTGCAATTAATATAACAACAATTACTGCTACTAGACATAATAGATTCATTTTAATTTTTATTCTTTTGTCCATACTATTACTCCTCGTATAATCTCATCATTCATCATATGAATCCCTCTTTTTTATCTGCTCTATCCAATTGATCATTGTGTCAAAACAAAGTTTTGAGTTTCCTACGTTACAGTGTCCTTCACCATACTCTTTCTCTGTAAATAAACGATAAGTTAGAGAGTGAACATTTACTAATGAATCAATTTCTTCTTTATAGAGTTCCTTGTTGATAAAATGATCTTTTTCTGCACCTATTACTAACATATCCTGAGTAATTCTATGACCAACATCAACCATTTGATAACTATTCAACTTCTTCAGATATTCAAATGGGGATTCAACTTCATATGCATACATACCATGTTTTATTCCCCAATCAACTGTTGGATCTTTTTTCATTAGCTTCTTCACCTTAGAATTTATAATCCACTTGAAGTTATGTTTAAGTATCCATTTAACAATCCCTCTAGCTGATTTTTTGAATGAATAAAGACCAACACTTAGAAAATTTGGAAATATAGACCATCCAATTACTCTTTTTATTCTTTTATCAAATGCAGCAGCTCGTGGAGCAAGCATACCACCAAGTGATGCTCCAATTATAGTTACATCCTCAAGTTCTAATGCATCAAGAACTGCCTTTACTGGTTTTTCCCAATAAGGTGTAAAATGTTTTCCTTGTTCTCTTACTACCCCACCTTGACCGGGACCTTCAAATAAATAGACATCAAAACCATTCTCAGCAAAATAAAGCATTGGATAGAAAAATTCTTCATAATAAGAATCATTGCCCCCATGAAGAAGAATAGTATCCTTTTTCTCTCCAATAGCCTTTGCATACATAACTGGTAGGGTAACCCCTTCATAGTCTATCTTTAACCTTTTTACTTTGTTATTAGAAAAATAATCTTTGTAATATTCGTAAAAAAGCTTTGAAGCAAGCTGATAATATTTTAGTTTATCTTCATCCCCATCATACATAAAAAATTCGCTCATACGATAATAAGCTATTGCATTCTCTGTACGATTCTCTTTTATTGCCTTATCACCCAATTTAATAAGTTGTGTTTTCCAACTTTCACTATCAATAATTTCATTTGATATAGGTTCAACATCTTCTAGTCTGCCACCATCCCACATAATAACTCTATTAAGCTGAAAATTGAAGTTATCTTGTTTATTAAGTCTATATGACCCTTTTTTAAATTCTATTTTATTCATCATATAAAAATCTCCTTTTTTTTGAGTATTATATATCAATACAAAAAAGGAAACTTTTAAATAAACGCTAACTTATGATCTCTTATAATTCGAAAATGATAATCCGAACATTTTTTTACAAGTTGCAGAAAAATGTGATGAACTATCAAATCCTGCATGTATAGAAGCTATAGTTAAATTTTCTCCACGCATATAATAATTATAGGTTTTATGCATTTTCGCCATTACTAAAAAACTGGCAAGAGATATTTTTACTTGTTCTCTAAAAAGATGTGAAAGACGACTCTGTGATAGGCATGCAATACTACTTAGCTTATCAAAAATATCTTTATGTATACTTTCAGTTTTATATATTTCATCAATAACTTTAATTACTCGATCATCATAAGTCATTTGAGGGGAATTTTGAATATCACATATTGATAGTATTTTTTCATCCAATTCTTCAGTATCTTTACACTCATAATAATAGGTTGAAACTTGCTTAACAATTTCTTCATCTATTATTTGATATTCTTGTCCTTTGAGAAACTTATAGCTGATGGAACGTGCAATTTCACTTGTTTCATCAATCAATAATATTATCCTTTTTGTATTTTGAGTCAATACAGTATGAACAATATTTGATTCAATACATATTCCCTTACAAATTACCTTTTTATCTCCAATAGCACACTCAAGATTTCCATCTACTCCAAATATAAGATGTTTGGCAAAATGTTTATGTTTGTTAGGAGTTTTTTCAGCAAATAATAATATATGGTCTTTGAGATAATGGATACTAGAAATCTTTTTCACCTCTGCTTTTTTAGTTTATATTATTATTCTTAAGTTTAATTAAAACTTGCATATTTTAATTTATCACCTAATTGCTCTTTTAATTCTTGGTATGTATATGGATTAAAATTATCATCATGATATCTATCTTCCAGCCAATCTTTAATTGTACTTATATCACTAATTACGTCCTCAAATTTTTGTTCATCTTCAATAGAGCCCTTTTTAATCTGCTCAACTTTATATTCTTCTAATAAATGTATGTATTCTCTATAGAAATTACTGATGTCCAAACTATCCTCTTCGAATAAATGCATATTACTTATATCAGCTTTTTTCAAAGCATTTATGATATTCTGTATTTCAATTTGTGGATATTCCGTTTGCATTATCCCATTACCATATAAATAGCCAATAATATTAAAGCTAAGCATATGGTCACTCACAATCATCTTTTGTCTATCATTGTATGAATCTGCCATCTTATTCAATTTCACACCAATTCTTAGGGAGTGGATTAATAATATTATGATAACAGCTATAAAAATAATATAGTACTTTTTCTTCATGTATAATCACCTTTTTTAATAATGTTAGTTTTATTTTTCATAGTTAGTATAAACTTATTCATTTCTCGACTTTTATCAACTTAATTATTTAATTTTGTTTAAATTCTTATTTAATATTAACAGAAAATCTGATAATAGGCAACAAAAAAACATTACTAATACTATTATTTGATACCCTTAATATTTCAAAGCTAATAATTAAAATAATCTTATTACTGTATAGTATAAAATATTCTGTATATATCTTCTTTGGGTTGTGTAAAATAATATCATCTGAATACAATTTTATTTTAGTAAATCAAGAATATCCATATATGATTAATAGGATATCTATAATAGTGTGGAAAAGGAAGAGTCAATATATGAGTATCATTAGTGCAGAAACTTTATTTCATTTTATGAAGGAGTTTTCTTTTCTAGAAGATGTATTAAACAATAAACTTTCACCAAGATATTATAAAGAACAATCAGTATTTTTTAATGAACCAGTTTATATTTTGATGAAATGTTTTTGTGATATACCTTTGTCTCTAGTAAAAAAACACATCGAACAATATGGTTGTTATGCCATTGGATTCAACAAAAAATGGGGAATGACTAATAGAATTAATCCAATCAACTATTATAATGAAAATTCAAATTTCATTCAAGCAATTAAGATACAATATGATGCTTGCATTGATATGATAACCAACAACAAAAGTATCAACTTTGATAATTTTGATTTGAATAGACTAAAAAAAGCACTGGAATACACTTTTATGAATTATAAGCCTGTACGAATAGAAGCAGGTGCAAGAGATTATTACAATGAAAGAGAATGGAGATATATTCCATTAGAGGAAGATAAAGACTCTATACTCATTAAAGAAGATAATATAAAGCAATTATATCTCTGTTCAGAAATACAAGAAGAAAAAATTGAAGAATATAATGAAGTCATGAAAAGTTATCATACCCTATACTTTGAATTAAAAGATATAAACTTTATCATTGTTAAAAACAATGAAGAAATTCGTTATCTATGCAAGTTTTTTGATACTAATTATAAGGATAATCAATATAGAGAAATAGTTAAAACGAAAATCATCAAAAGTGAAGACATAGAAATGAATTTTTAGTTATCTACAAAGCTACAATCAATAAAATATAGTTATTTTTAACAGATAACTTAATAAGTAGTAATTAGATCCTTGAAGAAAAGGACCTCTTAATAAAGCTCTAATCCATATTAAGAAATCCTGTTTTCCATTATTTATATACACAAATTATTTCATATTGAAGTCAAAAACTTAAGTGTTTATTAAGTGCTATAGATTAGTTCCTGTTGCCCAAAGTGGTTGAGTTCCTTGGTAAATCACTAGATTTCCATCATCTTGAAGTACAAGACGTGCACCAGGGTTATTATATGTTTTGGAATCCCAAACTGGCATATTAAATAAAACTGGATCTATATCATTAGGATCTGGTCTACTAGGATATAAATCATGGTACATTACTAAATTACCATCAAGTTGCATAATTAACTTACTTGGTATATGATTATATCCTGGATAATCAGATATTGGAGATGTCCAAAGTACACCTCTGCTTTTACTATAAAGAACCATTTTTCCACCTGTCTGCATTTGAAGTAAATATTCATGATTATTGGATTCAATCCACTGCCACATACTTAGAGATTCATCAGGTCTTAAAGTATTTTCGCCATGAGCGGCTAAACAAGTCATACCATTTAATAACAACATAATTGAAAGAGTTAAAATCGATATTAAACCTTTTTTTCTCATAATTAACCTCCTATGTATAATTTTTCAATTTGTGTATACATTTTAATTGTATCATATAATTATAAAAATATATACCATTAGTTTTTGTCAATATATATAATATTGATTATATTCAATAATGGTATTTTTCTATACTTTATAAAATTCTAATAAATATTATATCAATTTAGTCAGAAAAATGTTATAATATGGGTTAATATGATATAAAGGAGGTACATTCAAAATGGCACCCAAAATTATTGGAATAATAGTACTTTCAATTTTAACACTAATTAACTTTTTCAAGTTATTAGGTACCTTGTTCCTAATATTCATTCAACCTACCGAACTGAATTTCGACTCCGGTTTCACTATTGGTTCTACTATCGGTTCTGTATTAATGATGGCTCTATTTATTTTTGGAATCGTCAAGATATCAAAATCATTAAGTACTGCAAATCCTTCAAAGTAGCTATATATGCTACTTTTTTATATTATACAAGTACTTATTTTATTATTCTTTTTAGAAAGCGGAATAATCTTCATTAGACATTGATAAATCTTATCCTATTATAAAGTATTTTTTATTAGTCTAGCAGTTATATTTGAAAAATCCTTAATGAACCCTCTAGCATCTTCCAAATTAATGTTTGAAGGATCACCACAGTACCCTAGGGGAGTTACTTCTTTAGCACTTTCTCCTCCTTGCTGCCATTTCCTTAAATCTTGGAAAGTTGTTTTTGACGATTTAAGCTTTCTTGCTTTATGTTCATCCACTAAATCTTTAAAGTCCAATAACATTAGACTAGTTTCAAAACCGCCCGCATGTATGTCTATATATTCTTGTTTATCATCAAAATCCCCATCATATTCTTGAACTAATATGTATGGCTCCTTACCGTCTAGTCCATATGCATTTTTAAAGAACTCTGGAATTATATCGTAAGCATCTATTTTCATATTGGATTCATATATTTCTTTTGCTACATCTAAAATCGTCTTACAATGTAATGAATCTCCATGCATATTGATGAAAAAAACTTTTTTGAATCCCCATCCATCAAGACATTCTATAGTATCTTTTAGTACTGCTTTCATAGTATCCACTTTCACAGTAAAAGAGCCTACAAACCCACCAGTAGCCTTATTTATTCCCCAATAGAACGGAGGTGCAATTATAGAATCAATATTCATTTTACTTAAATCTTCCTGTATATATCTTAGCATTGAATAAGTTAAATATGTATCTGTTCCCAATGGTAAATGAGGTCCATGTTCCTCAATAACTGCTATTGGAAATAATACTACTGCGTCTTTTTCTATGAATTCTTCAATTTCTTGGTATGTCATATCTGCCATAGTTTTATCAAAGATAGATTTGGTGTTCATATATACATCCTCCATTTACTATAAATATTATTACCATAACAATGTATCCTTATTGCTATCGGTGTTATAATACTATCAGAAATAATAGTTTATTTCAAATAAATTAATGTATCTATGGTTACTTTGGAGTATATGATTCATAATATAGCAGATAAATATTTTCTAGGGTTCCGCAGTCATAGACTGGTCTGGTCCAAGAGAAAACGCATAGGTAATAGCATTACATAAAAATAAGCCTATTCATATAAAAAATTATAGTATAGGCTTATTTTGAATTATGTATTAATCAGTTCTTAGTACTCATTAACAAAAAACAAATACCTGAAATGAACATATCCAAATTGTCCTGTCTTATATCTGTACACGTACTGATAAGCTCCCTCATTACCATAGTAAGCTACTCTTTCTCCTTTATCAAACACTCCTAATATAGCTGAAGATGAATTTGAGTCTTCTCTAAAGCAAACGTTATCACCATATACATATCCTTCCGATATAAATTCTAGTCCAATTGATTGTGTTAAAACCATATTATTATTTAAATTATTCATCGGGTCTTTTGCATAAGTATTGTGACTAAATGTTAATATAACTCCTATCACTAAAAATAATGCTGCAATCTTTTTACTCATAATATTCTCCTTTCATTTTATTAATTAGTATAATACATATATTAACATTTATTATTCGAATATTTTGTATATTTACGAGTGTAGAATTCGCAAAAAAAGACAAGGTATTTGGTTATATTCCTTGTCCATCATGGTTGATAATAATATCGAAAATCTAGCTTGTCTTCATATTTAGTTAAATGAAAGAGATGTGCATGAGCAAAAGTTTCTTCTGTATCATCTTTCATATCTGTAAAGCTATCTGCCTCTCTTGACATATAACTTCTACCTATACCCTTCCAACTTTTGCTCCAATTTCAACCCTGATTTATATGTCATACATAATAATTGTTCTGATTCTTTATAAGCAGTGTGATCTGTTAACACCTCCATTAGTAGAGGCTTGTCATAACCTATTTCAGCTAATTTCTTTAACATATAATCAAAATCAATAAAACCTTCACCTGGTACTACATGGTCAACAAATTCTTTAATCCTATCTGATATGTGAACAGCAATTATTTTATCACCATATAATTCAATCAAATCACATTTACGTGGTCCATCTATTTGTGCATGGGTAATGTCATAACACATACCGAAATATTTTTTATCTAACTTATCTAATGCCATTTTCAGTACGTCTGTTGCACCATCTGGGTGTAAGTTTTCAATAGCATACTTAATATTGTAAGTTTTTGCTATTGGTATGAGCTTTTCACATAGATTGATTAATTCTTTATATTTGGGCTCAACTTTATCTTTAGTAATATAAAAATCGCATGGATGTATTACTACTACACCAGCCCCCAATCGATCAGCAACCTCTGAACAATCTTTAAGTATCTTGAATGCTTCTGGATTATTAGCACTACAACCATGTATCGTATCAACTTTTAAGTCATATTTCTGAATTAATTCAAGTAATTTATCTGGATTATCTAATAATCCATTATGGCTATAATTACTACTTATTGATACGTATTCAAATTTTGCATCCTTTATCATTTTTAATTGTTTATGTAATGGTACATTATAATTGAAACAAGTTGATATTGAAATCATATAATTCTCCTGTTCATTGAATATTGTTAATATACTAATATACAAATTTCATTATGTAATCTACTAGCATTGCTTTTTAGTATATACTAATCAGTGCTTTAATCTCTAATAATATTATGTATTAAATTCGCTTCTCATACTTGAATGATATTGTACCCATTCATCTACATCATTTTTCAAAAAATATTTCTCATCATCAATTTCAATATAAGGCATATATCTATAAGTATCGTAGCTACTCATTTTTTGTCTCTCTATCTTTTCTCTCTCTAAAATTATATTTAGCTTATCTTGCGGAATACTTAAATATTGGGCAGCCTCTTGCTCTGTTAATAATGCTTTGTCAGAGGTATTCCATCTGACTATCTGACTTTTTAACTCTTGTTCTTCATCACCTACTTTACTATCACACTCTTTGTTTGTACTTTTTATAGCATTCCCTATCCAAACAGAACCAAAAATTATAGCAGCTGAAAGAATTAGAATACTTGTTATTAATAACTTATTTATTTTCATCCATTTGTCTCCTTATAAATATTAAATAATACTTTTTAATTTATCATTTCATGTTATTCTGATTTGTATTTTTTAATAACTCTAATGTATGTCTAATAATGTAATTGTTATCTCCTATTATTATTTATATAAATATTCAATGCTTGTACTCCTTTGATTGAGCATAATATAATAAAAAAATACATACCTATTCTTAATATTAATTCTAAATAAGGTAGAATAGCTATCCCACAAACTAAATTCATATTTTTCCTCCTCTATAAAAATTTCTTAAAAATCTTATAGTTCATATGTTTTCCCGATATTACTAGTTAATATTAACAAATAATTTAATAATAATCAATAAAAAAGAACCCACGTTCAATTAAGAAAGCAAGTTCTATATATGTACCAACACCTATTTAGAGCATATCTACATTACTGGTTTGTACCTTTACCCTATTATTATTTTATAAATATTTACCATCCCATAACCAGACACAAATTGCTATACTTCATGAGGAACTACTAATAAATCACCTGAATACCTTACCAATTAGATTGTTTTTTTCTTTAAAACCATTAAGATAATCTTTCACACTCATTTTTTTATTACCTGAAGGTTTTATTGTTTTTAAAATAATTTCCCCATCGGATACTTTAATTACTATTCCATCCTTGTATAATTTTACTATTTCCCCATATGATTTTTCTTTATAAATATCTTCACCTATGATAGCTTCGTATATTTTTATTTCTACATTATCTAAAATTGCATAAGATAATGGCCATGGATTAAGCCCTCTTATTTTGTTAAGTACTTCTATTTTTGTTTTATTAAAATCTATATGTTCATCTTCTCTTGATATATTATAACCAAATGTTACTTCTTCTTTATTTTGGACTATTCTAAGTCAGCAACCACCACTTCAAGTGGTGGTTTGATACTAGCCCTATAAGGGCTTTATTACTTGCGCACCTAAAAGGTGGGCATCACAAGCACTGTTACCATCTACCTCTATAAGAGGCTCTTATCTTCTAGTTTCTTCTTTCATAGCCTCTTTTTGTTGTTCTTGGATATACATCTTTATTGCATCTTCAGTGATATTTCCTACTGTTGACACATAATACCCTCTT